>NZ_DLJW01000110.1:158566-172624 GCF_002477705.1 Stenotrophomonas sp. UBA7606
CGGCTTTGGCTTCGGCTTTGATTTTGCTCTGGCCCATGCTTTTGCTCCCTGGCTTTTGACTTACCGGGCCCCTTCCGTAGCGACGGAGCTGGCAGACAAGACCCCGAACGGGGCGACGCACACGGATGTGCGTCGTTCTTCGACGATACAAGGATGTATCGTCGAAAAATCCTGCCAGCGGAGTGGACCCGCGTCGCATAGCGACGTGGGCGCGGAGGCAGGGTGTGCTTTCTTTGGGCCACGTTTCTTTGCACAAGCAAAGAAAGGTGTGCTCGCGCGCCGGAGGCGGGCGAAAGCCTTTGATCTTGATCTTGGTTGCTGTTGCTCTTGCTGTTGCTGTTGCAGCAAGAGCAAGAGCAAGAGCTTTCACTCCCCTTCGGGGAGCGAGTTACTTTTCTTTGCTTGTGCAAAGAAAAGATAACCAAAAGAGGTGTTTTTCAACAGCCGAGTGGCTGGTCAAGCACACCCTGCCTACGCGCCCACCCCGCTGCGCGGCGCGGGTCCACTCCACCAGCGGGATTTTTCGACACGACATCCCTGTCGTGGCGAAAAACGACGTGCATCCATGCACGTCGCCCTTCGGGTTCTTCCCACTGGCTCCGTCGCTGCGGAAGGGGCCCGGTAAGTCAAAGTCCAAAGCAACTGCAACTGCAACTGCAACTGCAATGGCAACGGCAAAAGCTACCCCTCCCCAACCCTCCCCTTGCCTCCGGCAAAGGGAGGGAGCCAAAGCTGCACCTGGAGCTGAGTTGCACTTGGCCAAGGGAGGCAATTGAGCGGCGCTCCGTCGCTCAGCAGACAAACAAAAGCGGCGTTACCGCGTCCCATCGACATGACCTCCAGTCGACAGAACACCGCAACGCCGCTCGGCTTTTCAGCCGGTGAACGCCCTTACTCGGACTTCCACCACATCATGAAGGCATCCCACAGGCGCTTGAAGAAGCCACCTTCTTCCACCGCCTGCACGGCCACCAACGGAGCCTCGGCGACCACCTTGCCATCCAGCGATACCTTGACCGTACCAATCTGCTGGCCCGCGGTAATCGGCGCCACCAGCTGCTTGGGCACGTCCATCGTCGGCTTCAGGTCGTTGTAGCGGCCACGCGGCACGCTGACCAGCATCGGCTGCGCCACACCCAACTGCACTTCGTCAGCCTTGCCCTTCCATACATGCTGGCTGGTCACCTGCTTGCCCGGCTCGTACAGACGGTGGGTTTCAAAGAAACGGAAGCCCCAGTTCAACAGCGCCAGGCTGTCATCGGCGCGCTGCTTTTCCGAAGCGCCGCCCATCAGCACCGCGATCAGACGCTGGTCACCGCGCTGGGCCGAGCTCAGCAGGCAGTAGCCGGCGGCCGAGGTGTGGCCGGTCTTGATGCCGTCCACGCTCTGGTCGCGCCACAACAGCAGGTTGCGATTGGGCTGGGTGATCTTGCCTACGGTGAATTCCTTGATCTTGTTGTAGGCATAGGTCTCCGGGTAGTCACGCACAAAAGCGCGGCCCAGCAGGGCCAGATCGTAGGCGCTGGACTGGTGGCCCTCGGCGTTCAGGCCATGCGCGTTGACGAAGTGCGAATCCTTCATCCCGATCTTGGCAGCATAGCTGTTCATCAGCGCCGCAAAGGCTTCCTGGCTGCCGGCGGCGTGTTCGGCCAGGGCAATGGCCGCATCGTTGCCGGACTGGATGGCCATGCCCTTTTCCATGTCTTCCAGACGTGCCGTCTGGTTGACCGGGAAGCCGCTGTAGCTGCCGTCGGTACCCGCGCCGCCTTCACGCCAGGCGCGCTCGCTCATCATTACCTGGTCGTCCGGCTTGATCTTGCCGGTCTTCATCTCGGCGGCCAGCACGTAAGAGGTCATCACCTTGGTGATGCTGGCCGGCGGCACCGGCTGATGGATGTTCTCGCCAGCCAGTACCTGGCCGGTGGCGTAATCCATCAGTACCCAGGCGGTGGCGGTGGTCGGGACCGGCGCCGGCGGCGTAGCCACCTGGGCCGGGGCGGCCGCGGCGGCCGGTGCGGGAACAGGCGTCGGGGTCGGCGTCTGGGCGGATGCCAGGCCGACGGCGAGCGTCGTGGCCAAGGCGGCGGCGGCAAAACGGAATTTCATCGGAAAACGGTTCCTGATGGACGAGGAAAGAAAAGACAGGCGGGCATTGTAGGCCGCTGGCGGCATGCCGGCGGCGCTGGCATTGTTCAGTCGCGTACGACCTGGGGCATGCCAAAACCCAGACCTGCAATGCGGCCGGCAAGTTCCGTCGCACTGACATGGTCGCTGGCAGGCACGCGCAGCCGCCACAGGGTACGGCCACCGCTGACGATATCGCTGAGGTTGGCGCCGACGATACCCGCCGAGGCCAGTTGACCCAGCGCGCGGGCTGCATTGTCGCGGCTGGAGAAACTGGCCACCTGCAGCAGGATGGAACCCAGCGCGCGGCTGGCCGGGTCGGCAGAGGTGCTGCTGGGCGCCGCAACCGGCGCCAGATTGACGGCAGTGCCGCCGCTCGCCGCACCTGCCGTTGCATTGGCTGCGACAGCAGGTGCAGCCGCCACTGTGCCACGCTGCGCTGCCTGGCTTGCACTGCTGGCCACCCCAGGCGCCGGCGCCAGCGTCTGCGCGCGCACCGGTGCCACCGCGCTGGGCGCAGCCTGCACGGCAGCCGGACGACCGGTCGCCACACGCACGCCGTTGTCCTTCATCCACGCATCGAAATGGTCGGCATTGGCGGCCACCGCATGGGTGGAAACGGGAGCTGCAGGGGCTGCCGTGGTGGTCGGCGGCAACTTCTCGACCAGTTGATCCATGCGGCTGGCAGCCGCAGCGCGGGTTTGTGCGAGCGCAGCGGGGGCCGCCACCGGTGCTGCGGCAGCGGCCTGCGCACGGGCATTGGCGCGCGGGCTGCGGGCGCGGCCGCTGTCATTGTTGGCGGCCAGCAGATTGTCGCTGCCCGGGGTCAGGCCACGCACTTCCACCCGGCCCGTACCGCGCTGGGTAATGCCCAGCCGCACCGCAGCCGCGTAGCTGAGGTCGATCACCCGACCTTCGTGGAACGGGCCGCGGTCGTTGACCCGGACGATGATGGATTCGCCGTTGTCCAGGTTGGTGACCCGCGCGAAGCTGGGCAGCGGCAGGGTCTTGTGCGCGGCGGTGAAGGCATACATGTCGTACACCTCACGATTGGAGGTCAGCCGGCCGTGGAACTTCTGCCCGTAGTACGAGGCCGTACCCTGCTCCACGTAGTCGTCCACCCGGTCCATCACCCGGTATTGCTTGCCCAGCACCACGTAGGGGGATTTGTTGCCGACTGCCGAACGCGCCTCGTTGGTCACCAACGGCTCGGGAATACAGCGCACATTGGGGATGTAGGTGGGCGTGCTGTCACTGACGCCGGGCCGGTACAGGCCACCGGCGGTGTAGTTGCCGCGCGTGGACAGGTCTTCCTGTGCACGCGCGTAAGGCGACCCCTCCGGGCAGTCGGCGCTGCGCGCCGTGCCCTGGCCAGGCCTGGGCACCACGCTGCCGGCGTGTCCGCCCGCGGTGGGCGTGGACTTCTTGGGTGCGCTGCTGCAGGCGGCCAGCCCGAGCACGATCAACGCAGGGACCAGCCACTTGATGTTCATGCCGGGGGAAGCTCCTTGCCGGCGATGGCCTGGGACAGCTGGAACACGGCCATCGCATACATTTTGGAGATGTTGTAACGGGTGATCGCGTAGTAGTTCTGGAAGCCAAGCCAGTACTGCTTGCCATTGCTGCCTTCCAGGGTCACCGGGGTAGCCTTGGCATTGACCGCCATCACCGGCGTCACCGGCTGGTAGCCGCGGGCGGCCAGCTCGGTCACGGTCAGGCTAGGGGTCCAGTCGGTGGGATTGAACTCTTCAAAACCGGCCTGCAGCGTCGCCGGCACCGCCACTGTGCCGCCGCGCACCCAACCGCCCTTCTTGACGAAGTAGTTGGCAATCGAGGAAAACACGTCGTCATAGCTGTTGAACAGGTCACGGCGGCCATCGCCGTTGCCATCCACGGCGTAGTCCAGATAGCTGGACGGCATGAACTGGCCCATGCCCATGGCACCGGCATAGCTGCCCTTGATGCCGGTGATGTCCAGCTTCTCCAGCGCACTGAGTTCGAACAGCTTGGCCAGTTCGTCGCGGAAGAACAGCTCGCGGCGCACTTCGCGCTCCAGCTTGGCCGGGTCGCCGCTGCGCGGGTACTTGAAGGCCAGCGTGTACAGCGCGTCCAGCACGCGATGATTGCCGGCATTGCGGCCGTAGCTGGTCTCCACGCCGATGATGGACACGATGACTTCGGCCGGCACGCCGGTGCGCTCCTGCACCCGCATCAACTCATCGCGGTGCTGCGCCAGGAAGTTGCGACCGCCATCGATGCGGGCCTGGGTGATGAACATCGGCCGGTACTCGTTCCACGGCTTCACCCGCTCGGCCGGGCGCGACATGGCGGCGATGATGGGCTCGCGGATCTGGGCCTGCGCCAGGGTCGCCTCGATGTACGCAGGATCCAACCGGTACCTGGCGGCAGTGTCGCGCACGAAGTTGGCACGCGCGGTCTCGAACGGCACCGGGGTCAGATCCACCGGCGGCAGATCCACCTTGGCCTCCGGTACTGCCTCGGCCGGCCCGGTAGCGGGCGCCGTACCGGGTTTGACCGGGGTTTCCGCCGGGGCGACAGGCGATACAGGGGCCTTGGGCTGGGTTGCGCAGGCAACCATGCCGAGGGTGAGACAACAAACCAGGGCGCGTCTAATCATCGGGCGAGATTAGCAGGTCAAAGATGAATTTCCCGCAATAACACCATGAATCTCAACAGGATTAAAGCAAAAAAACATGCTGGTGCGCTGCGCCGTGGGGGCGCAGGTCCTGGACTTGCAGATGAATGCGGGCACGCGGACCCGGCAAAATGGGGCGCCGGCCATCTTCCCATCCCACGAAGATGACCGGCGCCCGGATCAGCCCCGGCGCATCGGACAGTCGTCTCCCCACGCCTGCCCGCCGAATGCCGACCTGCTGGTCACCCCGTCGGGGGTGCCAACCGCCACAGCGCAACTGCTGCCGATGACGCCGCTAGTGTGAAGTAACCGTGAAGGTTCGTGTTTGATCTGGATCAAGACTCGCGCCACCCGCTTGCCTTAGCCGCCATGTACCGGCCGATGCGCACGCACCGCCATCACCAGGCCAAAGCCAGCCAGCAACGACACCGCCGAGGTACCGCCGTAGCTGATCAGCGGCATCGGCACGCCCACCACCGGCAACAGCCCGGAGATCATGCCGCCGTTGACCAGGATGTAGACGAAGAAAGCCAGGCCGGTGGCACCGGCCAGCAGGCGCGAATAGGTATCGCGCGAGTCCACCGCGATCCACAGGCAACGCCCGATCACGAACAGGTACAGCGCCAGCACCACCGCCACGCCCACCCAGCCGTATTCCTCGCTGAGCACCGAGAAGGCGAAGTCCGTGGTCTGTTCGGGGATGAAGTTCAGGTGCGACTGCGAGCCCAGCCCCCAGCCCTTGCCGGTAAGGCCGCCCGAGCCAATGGCGATCTTGGATTGGATGATGTTCCAGCCCGCGCCCAGTGCATCACTCTCCGGATCGAGGAACATCATGATGCGGTCCTTCTGGTAGGGCCGCAGCAGCCAGAACCAGGCCACCGGCGCGGCCGCTGCAACGCCGCCCACGCCCACGCCCACCCACCACCACGGCAGGCCAGCCAGCAGCAGCACAAAGGCACCGCTGGCCGCGATCAGCACGCCAGTGCCGAAATCCGGCTGCAGCATCACCAACCCGGTCGGCACCCCGATGATCACTGCCGCCACCAGCACCACCGGTATCCGCGGCGGCAGTGGCATGCGGTTGAGGTACCAGGCCACCATCATCGGCAGGCTCACCTTCAACAGCTCGGCCGGCTGCAGGTAGAACAGGCCCAGGTTCAACCACTGCCGCCCGTACTTGCCGGTGCCCAGCACGAACACCGCCAGCAACGGCAGCATCGAGACGGCGTAGATCATCGGCGTCCAGGCGCGGATGCGCAGGATCGACACCCGCGATATCGCCCACATCGCCACCAGGCCCACCGCAAAACGGGCGCCCTGCGCCATCACCAGGCCACTGCCACCGGCACTGTCCAGCACCGACAGGCCAATCCCCATCAACACCAGCAGCGCGAACAGCAATGGCCAGTCCAGGCCGCGGGTCAGGCGCTGCCCCATCTCCAGGGCCCAGCGCAGGAAATCCCTCATCGGCGCGCCTCCGTTGGCGTGGGTGCCGGCGCAGCCGGACGTCCCGTGGTCGGCACCATGCCAGGGGCAGCTGCCGGTTCCGGCGCAGGCGGTGCACCCGGCAACGGGGCCGGCGTGCCCACCATGATCGGCAGGTCAGCGAACTGCGGGGCCACCTGCTCACCGCGCGCGCGCCAGCTGGCGTCCTCGGTGTCGAAGGTGGTCACACCCACCGCCACGGTGCCGCGCTCGGCATCCAGCGGCTGCAGGCCATCGGGCATCACCCCGAGCAACCAGGCATCGAATACCTTGCGCGCGATCGGCGCGGCCGCCGAGCCACCGTAGCCGCCGCCTTCCACTGCGATGGCGATGGCGATCACCGGATCTTCGGCCGGTGCAAAACCAACGAACAGCGCGCGGTGACGCAGGTGCATCGGCAGGCTCTTGGGGTTCAACGCCGCCGTGCCCTTGCGGCTGATGACCTGCGCCGTACCGGTCTTGCCCGCCATGCGGTAGGCCGCACCGGCGGCAACCCGCCAGCCGCTGCCGCCGGGTTGCATGGTGCCCATCATGCCCTCACGCACCGCCTGCACATTATCGGGGTTGGGGCTGATCGGCCTGCTGGCCGGCTGTACGCTGGGTGCCCAGTCGTGGTCGAAGCCGGCGCGCTGCTCCATCACCAGGTGCGGGGTGCGCAGCTGGCCGGTGGCCAGACCGCCGACGCCGCGCACCAGCTGCAGCGGGGTCACTTTCCACAGGCCTTGGCCGATGCTGGCATTGACCATGTCGCCCGGGTACCAGCGCTCCTTGCGCAGCTTGAGCTTGGCCGCCGGCGACGGCAGGATGCCGCCGATCTCACCGGCCAGGTCGATGCCGGTGGGCTGGCCAAACCCGTAGCGGCCGCCCATGTATTCGTCGTAACGCTCCACGCCCATGTCGACGCCGAGCTGGTAGTAATAGGTGTTGACCGATTGCGAGATCGACTTGCGCAGGTCGGTCCAGCCATGGCCGCCGCGGTTGGCGTCACCCCAGCCACGGCTGACGCCGGGCAGGTAGAACATGCCGCGCGAGAGGATCTTGTCCTCGGGCCGGCGCAGGCCGCTGTCCAGGCCGGCCAGACCCAGGAAGGGCTTCACCGTGGAACCGGGCGCAACACCACCCAGCACCAACCGGTTGAACTGCGGCCGCGACGGATTCTCGTTGAGTCGTTTGAAGTCGGCGTGGGAGATGCCGTTGACGAACAGATTGGGGTCGAACGACGGCAGGCTGACCATGGCCAGGATCTCGCCGGTACGCGGGTCGATCGCCACCGCCGAGCCTTCCTGCTCACCGAACGCCGCGACCATGGCGCGCTGCAGGTCGGCATCGACCGACAGCCGCAGATCAACGCCCGATTGCGCGGGCACCCGCCCGATCGTACGGATCGCGCGGCCCTGCACATTGGTCTCGACCTGCTCGTAGCCAATGCGGCCACGCAGCTGCGGCTCGTAGAAACGCTCGATGCCGGACTTGCCGATATGGGTCAGCGCGGCATTGCCCTCGCCCAGTTCTTCCAGGTCCTTGTCATCGACGCGGCCGACGTAGCCGATGATGTGGCCGAACAGATCGCCATACGGATAGCGCCGGGTCAGGTAGGGTTCCAGCTCCACGCCGGGGTAACGCCAGCGGTCCACTGCAAAGCGCGCCATCTCATCGTCGCTGACCCGCAGCTTGAGCGTCACCGGCATGAAACTGCGGCGTGCCTTGCGCGACTGCTTGAAGCGCTCGATGTCTTCCTGGGTAAGCGAAAAGATCTTCTGCAGGCCGGCCAGGGTCGCGTCCATGTCCTGGACCTTGTCGGCGGTGACGTCCAGACGGAACGCCGGCACGTTCTCGGCCAGCAGGCGGCCGTTGCGGTCGTAGATCAGCCCACGCCCCGGCACCACCGGCCGCGCCTTGATGCGGTTGGCTTCCGAACGGGTAGCGTAGATATCGTGATCCAGCACCTGCAGCTTGAAGTACCAGGCAGCGAGGAACCCCAGGGTGAGCACCACCCCGAGAAAACCGATCGCGGCACGCCGCCGGAACTGCTCGGCCTCGGCGTGCGGGTTCTTGCTCTGGCGGCGCGGAGCCATGCGTCAGCGCCCGCGCTTGCCCAGCCGCACCGCATCCAGCAGTACATACAACGGCAGCCACAACACCATGCCCAGCAGCGGGGCCACCCAGTAGCTCCACGGCAGCAGCGGCTCGCCGACCAACAAGTGGATGGCGGCATCGATGACGCGGTCATTGAACAGCAGCCCGCCCATCGCCAGCGCCTGCTGCGACAGCGGGAAGAAGCGGATGCGGGCGCGGAAGCGCTGCAGGATGAAGGCCATCATCACCAGGCGCAGGGCCTGCTCACCAAGGATGCCGCCAAACATCACATCCGCCAGCAGGCCGATGCTGAAGGCAAAACCCAGCCCGACCTTGTCCGGGGTCTCGATCACCCAGTACGCCAGCACCAGCGCCAGCCAATATGGGCGCATCGGCAGCACAACTTCCGGCAGCGGGATCAGCGCCAACAGCAGTGCCAGCAGGAAACTGACCGGCATCACCCAGCCCTTGCCACGCAGACGACTCATGGGCGCACCTGCGCTGGGGGCGGGTTGTCACTGGTCACGGGGGCCTGCGCAGGCGGGGGTTCGGTGGCGGGGCCGGAGACGGCTGCAGGCGCAGGTGTCGGCGCAGCAGAGGTTGCCGGCGGTGTCGCGGGCACGGCAGCAGGTGCCGCCACCTCCGGCCCCGGTCCAGCCGGCTGCGCATCGCCGGCCGTCGCTGGAACCACTGCAGCCTTGATGCCCATGCGGTTGGCCGGTGCCACAGGGGCGCTGGCTGCCGCACTGTCGGGTTCACTGGACGCATCCGGCAACTGCGGCAATGCCGGTACCGAGCGCAGCAGCAAGACGTTGCGACCGCGGTCCAGCTTGGCTGCCGGCTCCAGTTCGCCCACCAGGAAGGCATGGGTGTCATCCGGCCGCAGCTTCATGATCCGGCCTACCGGGAAACCGGCCGGGAAACGCCCGCCCAGGCCGGAAGTGACGATTTCATCGCCTACTTCCACGCCCGCGCTGAGCGGGATGTCGCGCAGCTCCAGGCGGTCGCCGCGGCCGTAGACGATCAGGCGCACGCCATTGCGCGCCACCGCCACCGGCACCGCGTGGTCCGGATCGGTCAGCAGCAGCACGGTCGAGTGCGCCGGCGTCACTGCGATCACCTGGCCCATCAGGCCGCCGGCGTCGATCACGGCCTGGCCAACATGCACGCCGGCACGGCTGCCCGAATCCAGCACCAGACGCTGCCGCACCGGATCCAGATCGATATCGAGAATGGGCGCCAGCTGCACGTCCAGGCCATTGCGTTCGGCCACGTTGAGCAGCTCGCGCAGTTGGGCATTGTCCAGCGCCGCGGTCTGCAGCCGGGTCAGGCGCGCGTTGGCCACCAGCAACTGGTTGCGCAGCTCGCGGTTCTCGGCGACCAGCTGGTTGTGGCTGGCGGCATTGTCCTTGACCGACGCCCCGACCCGGCCCGGTACACCGGCCAGGGCCCAGATCGGCTGCACCAGCACATTGGCCTGTGCACGCAGACGCGCCATCCAGCCGCCCTGGTCATCCAGCACGATCAAGGTGATGGCCAAGGCCAGGTACGCCAGCAAGCGCAGCGTGCTGCTGGCGTCCCCCTGACGGGAGGCTACGGGAGGTCCGGCGTAAGGGGGCACGGCAGAAGACTGGAAAGGAGGGGTCGGGAATGGAAAAGGGAACCGGCGTGGTTCGCCTCATGCCGGGAGGTCGGGGAAACGGGCCCTGGGCAGTGGATCACGGCGCAGGCAGACCTGCCCCATTCCCGATTCCCCATTCTCCATTCCCTCCAACTTATTCCGGCGCGAAGAACTCGTTGCCGTGCATGTCCACCAGCTCCAGCGCACGACCGCCACCGCGGGCCACGCAGGTGAGCGGGTCATCGGCCACCTGCACGTGCAGGCCGGTTTCCTCGGAGATCAGGCGGTCCAGGTCACGCAGCAGGGCGCCACCGCCGGTAAGCACGATGCCGCGTTCGGCGACGTCGGCACACAGTTCCGGCGGGGTCTGTTCCAGCGCCAGCTTGACCGCCGAGACGATGCCCGACAGCGGCTCGTGCAGGGCCTCCAACACTTCGTTGGAGCTGATCTTGATCATCTTCGGCACGCCCTCGGCGAGGTTGCGGCCGGAGATTTCCATCTCGATCACTTCCGCCTGCGGGTAGGCGCAGCCCAGCTCCACCTTGATGCGCTCAGCGGTGGCTTCACCGATCAGCATGCCGTGGTTGCGGCGCACGTAATTGGTGATGGACTCGTCGAAACGGTCACCACCGATGCGCACCGAGGCCGAGTAGACAATGCCATTCAGCGAGATGACCGCAACTTCGGTGGTGCCACCGCCGATATCGATGACCATCGAACCACGCGCCTCGGTGACCGGCATGCCGGCACCGATGGCGGCCGCCATCGGCTCCTCGATCAGGAACACATCCCGTGCACCGGCCTCCTCGGCCGATTCCTTGATGGCGCGGCGCTCGACCTGGGTGGAGCCGGCCGGCACGCAGACCAGCACGCGCGGGCTGGGGCGCAGCACGCGCGACTTGTGCACCTTCTTGATGAAGTGCTTGAGCATCGCCTCGGTGTAGGTGAAGTCGGCGATGACGCCATCCTTCATCGGGCGGATGGTGGTGATGTGGCCCGGGGTACGGCCAAGCATCTGCTTGGCCTCGGCGCCGACGGCAGCCACCGAGCGGGTACCGCCGATGGCGCGGTCCTGGCGCACGGCCACAACCGACGGCTCGTTCAGCACGATGCCCTGGCCGCGCACATAGATGAGGGTGTTGGCCGTGCCCAGGTCAATGGACAGGTCATTGGAGAACATGCCGCGCAGCTTTTTGAACATCTGGGGAGTGATCCTGACGGGTGTCGTGCCCACGCCGGCTGGCGAAAAAATGGGCAGAAAATGAGGGGAGCTAGCCTATCAACCCACCCCCGCCCGGGCAAGGAGAATCCTTGTAAAAAAAGGGCTCCAGGACTTGCCGGGCAGCTGCGGTACATCCTTGGTTCTGGCCGTGGACGGCCGCAGCCGGTAACCTTATGCACTTTGGCGCACCCTTGCGCCGGTCCGCCTGCGCGCGCATGGCGGCATTTCCCTTTTTACGTATAGGCCTGTTCGCGATGTCCGCTTTGATCTGTGGTTCCCTTGCCTTTGACACCATCATGGTGTTCCCGGACCAGTTCAAGAACCACATCCTGCCGGACAAGGTGCACATCCTGAACGTGTCGTTCCTGGTGCCGCGCATGCGCCGCGAACTGGGTGGCTGCGCGGGCAACATCGCCTACAACCTGAAGCTGCTGGGCGGCAGCCCGATCCCGATGGGCACCGTGGGCCAGGACTTCGGCCCGTACCGCGAGCACTTCGAGCGTATGGGCATCGACCTGAGCCAGGTGCGGGTGCTGGAAGACATGTTCACCCCGCAGTGCTTCATCACCACCGACCACGACAACAACCAGATCACCGCCTTCCACCCGGGCGCGATGATGCGCTCGCACGACAACCACGTGAAGGACGTGCCGGGCGTCACCTTCGGCATCGTTGCGCCGGACGGCCGTGAGGGCATGATCCAGAATGCCGCCGAGTTCGTGGAATGCGGCATCCCCTTCATCTTCGACCCGGGCCAGGCCTTGCCGCTGTTCAACGGCCCGGAGCTGCGCCAGTTCATCGAGCAGGCTGACTACGTGGTGGTCAACGACTACGAGTCCAACCTGCTGCAGCAGCGTACCGGCTGGAGCGAAACCGACATCGTCGCCCGCACCAAGGCCTATATCACCACCCAGGGCCCGCGTGGCGCCATCATCCACACTCCGGAAAAGAGCTTCGACATTCCGCCGGCGCATGAGCGCCGCGTGGTCGACCCGACCGGTTGTGGCGATGCTTTCCGTGCCGGCCTGATCTTCGGCATCGAGAAGGGCTACGACTGGCTGACCGTGGGCCGCATGAGCAACCTGATGGGCGCACTGAAGGTGGAGCACCCGGGCACCCAGAACCAGCGCTTCGACTTTGCCGAGTTCAACGAGCAGTTCAAGCAGCAGTTCGGCTACAGCCTCTGACAAAAACGGCGCCAACGGCGCCGTTTTTTCTGTAGTGCCGAGCCATGCTCGGCAGGGGCTTTCCCGGCAATCCGTCGACCGCATGGCATTTGTGTAGGGGCGGCGTAAGCCGCGAAGCCCGCAAACCAGCAGATTGCAGGCCACGCTTGCCACCCGGCATTGCCAGCTTCGCGGCATACGCCGCTCCCACAAGAGGCTTCGCCGGTAACGCCTCAGCCGAGCATGGCTCGGCTCTACAGGAACTCTGCGGCCTGCCACTGCTCCAGCAACTGCGCACAATCGCGCAACTGCCACTGCGACATGCCTGGCCAGGGATCACCCGGCACATTGATCAGGACGCTTGGCACGCCAGCCGCCGTGGCCGTGGCCAGGTCGTAGTAATGGTCGCCCACCATGCGCATCGCCGCCGGCGCCACGGCCCAGCGCTCGGCAAAAAACTGCAGGCCTGCCGGCGACGGCTTGGGCGCCGCTTCCCAACGGCCAATGATTTCCTCAACCGCAAAGCAATCGGCTACACCAATCGCCGCCAGGGTCACTTCCGCCAGCTCACGCGCATTGCGGGTGAGGATACCCAGCCGGCAACCCGCGGCATGCAGCGCGCGTACCAAGGCCACTGCACCCGGCGCCGCGACCGAGGCCTGGGCCAGCTCCCGTTCGTGCTGCAGCAACCAGGCATGGCTGTCCGCCGCCTGCTGCGCCGGCAGACTGGCCAGGTGTTCAAGAATGTCCGCACCGGAAGGAATCTGCAGCTCACGCCGGATCCGTTCGAAATCGTGCACCGGCTCGGTCAGGGTGCCGTCCATGTCGAACACCCAATGACGACTGGCGGCGACGTCGCAACGCCCCGCCACATCAGCGAGCACCGGCCTCAATCCCAGTTCGGCATCTGGCTGCCGTCCAGCCCACCCACTTCAAACACCGCCTTGCGGGTGCCGCCGGCCTGCACCGGGAACTCGATCTCGATCACCTTGGCCTTGCGTGCCTGACGCCACAGGCCACGGTTGTCATCGATGAACATGGCGATGGCTTCATCGGTGTCCGGGCGATGCGCAGCCATGGTACGGGCCGGGGCACCGTCCACGCTGACCTTCACCTGGCAGGCACGGTAGCAGGCCTTGGCAAAGTCGCTGGACTGCAGCACCAGGTAGGCGTGGCGCTTCCACTCGGGGTGATCACGGAACACCAGGTTCACCTGCTTGGCGCCGGTGCTGTCCACTTCCACCCGGTCCTTGCTGTAGATCGCCGCTGAGCGCTGCGTGCCGCCCTTCACCGGCACCTGGTTGTAATTCCACAAGGCCTGCATGCGGCGCAGCTCGCTGGCGGCAGCCGCCTTCTCACGGACCTCGGCAAAGCCCGGCTCGATGCGCTTGGCGGTGTCCGAATCCGGGTACTGGTCGAGCAGCGCCGCACCATGGATGCGCGCCTTCTCCCAATCGGTGGCGGTGACCGCTGCGTCGTAAAGCTTGCCGATGCCCTCGGCGTCGGCCTCGCGCTTGGCGCGCTCCTGCGCGGCAGCGGCCTCCTGCTGCTGGCGCTCGGCCTCCGGGTTGCTGCAGGCGGCCAGGGCGAAGACGCAGAGGGCGCCGAGGATCAGGGGTTTCATCAAACAGCTCCAGTGAACGTGGCGCGGAATGGGCCCGCGATGGGGTTCACTTTAGAGCATGTTGGGGATTGGGATTGGGATTGG
>NZ_DLJW01000079.1:0-14431 GCF_002477705.1 Stenotrophomonas sp. UBA7606
TGCCCGATGGTGCTGCGCGTGCCGTGGGGCGGTGGCATCCGCGCGCCGGAACACCACAGCGAAGCCAACGAAGCCATCTTCACCAATGTGCCGGGCATGCGCGTGGTGCTGCCGTCCAGCCCGCAGCGCGCCTATGGCCTGCTGCTGGCCGCGATCCGCGAGCCGGACCCGGTGATCTACATGGAGCCCAAGCGCATCTACCGCCAGTACAAGGAAGTGGTCGCCAACGACGGCGAAGCACTGCCACTGGACGTCTGCTTCGTGCTGCGTGACGGCACCGACGTGACCCTGGTCACCTGGGGTGCACAGGTCAAGGAAGCACTGGAAGCAGCCGACAAGCTGGCTGGCGAAGGCATCAGCGCCGAAGTCATCGACGTGGCCACGCTGCGTCCGCTGGACTTCGCCACCATCGCCGAGTCGGTGGCCAAGACCGGCCGCTGCGTGATCGTGCAGGAAGCGCCCAAGACCGCCGGCTTTGGTGCCGAGATCGCCGCGCGCCTGGCCGAGGAGTCGATGTATGACCTGGTGGCACCGGTCGAACGCGTCACCGGCTATGACACCCACATCCCGCTGTTCCGCCTGGAGATGAAGTACCTGCCGAGCGTTGAGCGGATTGTGACCGCCGCCAAGCGCGCGGTCGCGGCGGGCTGACATGCTGGCACGCCTGATTGGCAGCTACCGCAGCCAATACCGCAATCCCCTGCAGTTCCGCACCGGGCAGATCGTCGAGCTCGGTGTGCGTGACGAGGAATGGCCTGCCTTTGCCTGGGTGAAGACCGAGGCAGGCAGTGCCGGCTGGGCGCCGGTGGCCTGGTTGCGGGTGCTCGACGACGGCCGCGCCGAAGCGCTGCGCGACTACAGCGCGCGCGAGCTGGACGTCGACCGCGGCGAGCAGGTGCGGCTGCATCACGAACATGGCGGCTGGTGGTGGTCCGAACGCGCCGATGGCGCGCAGGGCTGGCTGCCGGCACGCGAACTTGAATTGCTGGAAGAGAACTGCACATGAGCCAGACCAAGAATTTCAACCTGCCTGACCTGGGCGAAGGCCTGCCGGACGCGACCATCGTGGAGTGGTTCGTCAAGGAAGGCGACGTGATCAGGCTCGACGAGCCGCTGGTATCGATGGAGACCGCCAAGGCCGTGGTCGAAGTGCCCTCGCCGGTTTCCGGCAAGGTGCTGAAGCTGGCCGGTGCGCCTGGCGACATCGTGGTCACCGGCCACGTGCTGGCCAGCTTCGAGCTGGACCCCAACCTGCCGCAGCGTGCCGAAGGCCAGGACACCGGCCACCACCACGGCGCCCCGGCCGAAGCCGCGCCGGCACCGGCCGCTGCGCCGGCCCCGGTAGCCGCCGCTGCCGCCGAACGTGCCGATGAAGGCACCGTGGTCGGCGCGATGGTCAGCTCCAATGCCGTGCACACCGAACAGGCCGTGGCCGTGGGCGGGGTCAAGGCGATGCCGGCGGTGCGTGCGATGGCGCGCAAGCTGGGCGTGGACCTGGCCCGCGTACGCGCCACCGGCGCCGATGGCGCGGTGACGATGAATGATGTGAAGCAGGCGGCGGCGAATCCGTCCGCCCTGCTCCCCTCTCCCTCCGGGACAGTGGCCGGGGGGGAGATCGCTACTGCAGCTGCCGTACCCTCACCCCAACCCCTCTCCCAAGGGGAGAGGGGCTCAAGCGCGCGCACCCCGCTGTCTGCAGCAGGCAAGCCGATGCGCACCGCCCCGCCGGGCGTGGTCGCCAAGGGCCAGCCGGAGCCGCTGAAGGGCGTGCGCCGCAACATGGCGCGGGTGATGGCCGATGCGCACAGCAAGGTGGTGCCGACCACGCTCAGCGACGACGCCGACATCCATGCCTGGGCGCCGGGCAACGACATGACCTCGCGCCTGGTCCGCGCCATCGTCAGCGCCTGTCAGGCGGTGCCGGCAATGAACGCCTGGTTCGACGGTGACAACCTCACCCGCACCCTGCACGCACAGGTCGATATCGGCATTGCCGTGGACACCGACGACGGCCTGTTCGTGCCGGCCCTGCGCAATGCCGACATGCTGGATGCACGTGGCGTGCGCGAGGGCATCAACCGCCTGCGCCAGCAGGTCGAAGACCGCTCGATCGCACCCTCGGAACTGAGCGGCTACACCATCAGCCTGTCCAACTTCGGCATGTTTGCCGGCCGCTACGCCACCCCGGTGGTCGTACCGCCGTGCGTGGCCATCGTCGCCGCCGGCCGTGCCCGCTTCCAGGTCACCCCGGTGATGGGCGGCATCGAGACCCACAAGGTCATCCCGTTGTCGGTCACCTTCGATCACCGCGCCTGCACCGGCGGCGAAGCCGCGCGATTCCTGCGCGTGCTGATCGACGACCTGGCACTGGCCAGCTGATCCAGGTTTCCTCCCAGTTGCAGCAAGACTTCAGGCCCGCAGCAATGCGGGCCTCTTTTTGCCTGCCGCCCGCTGCACACTGTCACAACACGCAGCAGGTTCGGCGCTACGATGCAGGCAACCCACAACACCAGCACGCATCGCCATGGGCACCTGGATCTGCACCACCTGCAAGGAAGTAAACGAAGACCCATTCGATCGCTGCTGGAAATGCGGCAGCCATGCCGATGGCAGCCCGGCCGACATCCACGAGCAGCGCGTCGATGGGCCACAGTGGATGCAACCACCGCGCCTGATCGATTGCCAACGCTGCCCCGGCATGCGCATGCAGTTCATCGGCCGCCGCCGCTTCCACGAGGGCTCGCAGGCATTGCCCTTCCTGCTCGGCAACCTGGGCGAGCTGTTCGTCAACCGCGAAGAGTTCGACCTGCATGCCTGCCCCAACTGCGGCAAGGTGGAACTGTTCCTGTCCAACCACTGAATCGGCGGGCCTTCGCGGCCGTCGCCCGTGCAACGCGCTACCCTGCACATTCCTGCAACGGAGCACCGCCATGGCCCACCGCAGCCGTCTTGCCGGTTTCATCATCGATTGCCAGGACACCGACAGCGACAGTGCCGCCGCCTTCTGGAGCGCTGCACTTGGCCTTCGCGCAGCGCCGGGGTACACCGAGGACGATGGCGCACAATACAGCGAGCTGCTGGGCGCGCCGGCCAACCTGCATGTGGAGGTGCAACGGGTCAGCCATGCCCCGCGCGTGCACCTGGACATCGAGGCCGATGACATCGACGCCGAGGCCGACCGCCTGGAAGCGCTGGGCGCACGCCGCATCGGCTTCGTCAAACGCTGGTGGGTGATGGAAGCCCCCACCGGCCACCGCTTCTGCATCGTGCACATGCGTGACCCGGACCACGGGCATCCGCCCAGCAACTGGGCCTAGCCGCTCTTCACCCCATGCTCCGCCATGGCATGGCCCAATTGGCAGTCGGAACCTTCAAGGAGTGAACTGCATGGGAGTGCTGAGCGGGATGATAGCGGGCGCCTTTGGCGGCTTTATCGGCATCAACCTGCTGGCCTGGGTCGCCAAGCGCAACAGCCGGCCGCATGACCTGACCAGTTTCACCTCCGACCACAACGTCATCGCCAGGATCGATGACTGGGCACAGGCCCATGGCTACCGTCTGGTAGCGAACAATGCCGGCACCCGCCTGTACCGCAAGGGCCACAACATCCTGACCGCCCCCATGTTCCTGCAGGTCAGCCAGCAAGGCCGTCGCTACGTGTGCAGGAGCTATACCCGCATCAACGGCCTGCTGGTCAAGGCGGACATCGCGCTGAGCGGTGACAGCTTCATCGCCAAACTGCCGCGTTCGATGGCAAAGAAGGCGCAGAACGAACTGTTTGCCAGCTTGAACGTGCCGGGCCTGCCCTGAGCAGCGACGCGGCGTGCCCGCCATGCGGATAATGGGTACTCCGTAACCCGCTGGATTGCCACATGCGACCTGATCCGTCCTTCTCCAATGTACGCGTACTGGTGGCCGGTGGCAGCCGGGGCATTGGCCTGGCCATCGCCCGGGCATTCGCCACCGCCGGTGCCGGCGTGAGCATCTGCGCGCGTGACCTGCAGGTGCTGGCGCAGGCCGCCGCCGGGCTGCAGACATGCGGCGCGGCACGCGTCCATCAGCAGGCCTGCGATCTTGCCGATGCCGATCAGATCGCGCACTGGGTGGACACCGCCGCGCAGGCGCTGGGTGGCATCGATATCGTCGTCAACAATGCGTCGGGTTTTGGCAATGGCAGCGACGATGCCAGTTGGCAGGCAGGCTTTGAGGTGGACCTGATGGCGGCGGTGCGCACCAACCGGCAGGCCCTGCCCCATCTGCGGCGGAGCACGCAGCCGGCCATCCTCAACGTCAGCTCCATCAATGCATCGGTGCCCACGCCACGCGCAGCAGCCTATTCCACGGCCAAGGCGGCGCTGAACTACTACACGGTGAGCCTGGCCACCGAACTGGCCTGCGAGCGCATCCGCGTCAATGCGATCGCGCCCGGCTCCATCGAGTTCCCGGGCGGCCTGTGGGACCGCCGCCGCAGCGAAGAGCCGGCCCTGTATGCACAGATCCGCGAGCGCATCCCGTTCGGCGGCTTCGGCAATGCCGAGGATGTCGCCGATGCCGCACTGTTCCTGTGCTCACCGCAGGCACGCTGGATCACCGGCCAGATCCTGGCAGTGGACGGCGGCCAGTCTCTCCCCGCAGGTGCGGCCTAGGCCACCAGGCCACAGGCGCATCGGCCGCCCACGCGGCCGCTTGCCGAGCATGGCTCGGCACTACAGAACACCACGGCATGGTCCCCAACCCGATAGGCGCCGCTGGGCCGTTGATCACGCCCTGCAGATCCGCACATTGCGCTGCGGGCAAGGCTGCACTCAGGCCAGCGCAGCTGCGCCGACTACCCGCACACCCGGCTGTGGTGCCAGCGCGGCCTCCACCAGCGCCGCAGCGATGTTGCTGGCCGGGTTGATCCGCCAGGCACGCGGCAACACCGGCGCCAACGCTCCCAGCACCTTGCCGGCCAACTGCTCGCCAGCACGGTATTCGCTGCGTTCTCCACCGATAAGGCCCGGTCGCACCAGCG
This sequence comes from Stenotrophomonas sp. UBA7606, assembly GCF_002477705.1. Lineage (NCBI taxonomy): Bacteria > Pseudomonadati > Pseudomonadota > Gammaproteobacteria > Lysobacterales > Lysobacteraceae > Stenotrophomonas > Stenotrophomonas sp. UBA7606. The sequence continues at coordinate 5,015 of NZ_DLJW01000079.1, forward strand.
TCAACGAGGCGAAGTCCAGTGCCTGCAGGTCACGCTCCAGTTCGCCCTTGACCCGGCTGTAGAACACCCACGCGCGGGGGTTGGCACCGGCCGCCGAGTTGAGCGCGAACACCGTGCAGCCCTGCGCCCGCACCAGGCGGGCGATGGCCAGCGGATAGTCATGGTCGATGCGAAGGAAGGCTTGCCGCGACCCGGCCTGTTTCATGGTCGAGCCCAGTGCGCAGATGGCCGCATCCACCTGCCAATCGTCGCCATGTTGCGGCAGTTGTTCGAAATCCAGCACCGGATTGCGCAGCCGCGCGTGCTGCACGCCCAGCGCGCGGCGGCTGGGCGCCAGCACCGACGTGCAGCGCGTGTCCACCAGCAGACGCTGCAGCACCTGTGCCCCCACCAGGCCGGTGGCGCCGGCCAAAAGAACCCGCATGGCATCCCTCCCGTGACCGGTTGCCGTTCAAGCAGGCCCACACCTTGCCGATAATGGGGCTTGGATACCACCCCCGTGGTGCGCCCCGCGCACCCCCAACCCTGCGGACCCGGCACATGGCTGACAGCCCCGACGATACCTCCCACACCCGCGGCAGCGGGCTGGGGCGCATCCTGTCCCGGCGTGCGGCCAGCAGCGACAACGCCAGCAACACCGCCACACTGCTGGGCAATGGCAGCGCCGGCATGGCGATGCTGCAACGGCTGTTTGTCGGTGCCGATGCACCCGAACCGCTGCTGGGAGCGTTTGCCCAGGGGCTGTGCACCTTGCCCGGCGAACTGGGCGACATGGGCCAGCGCCTGCACAGCGCCCATGCCGAGCAGGACTGGGAACGCTACGGGCGGCTGCTGCGGCAATTGATCGACAAATACATCCGCACCATCGACCAGGAAACCCCACTCACCGCCGGCAGCGAGTCGGCGCAGCTGCGCGACCTGCTGCGCGGCACCCTGGACGCGGTGCTGGCCAGCCTGCTGCAGCAGGCCCCGGCGCTGGGCCAGCAGGCCCAGCGCATGAGCGAAGAACTGCACGCCTGGCGCAGTGGCCAATCCCTGCAACCGATCGCCACCCACCTGCGCGAGCTGTGCCACCAGGTGGGCGTGCGCAGTGCCAGCCTGCAGGAACAGCACGAACTGCTGCTCAAGCTGTTCGCGCTGCTGCTGGACAACATCACTGAACTGCTGGACGAGCAGAGCTGGTTGCACGGCCAGGTGCGCACTGTGCGTGAGGTCCTGGCCGGACCGTTGGACAGCGCCTCGCTGGAACAGGCCCGCAACGAGCTGCGCGAGGTGATCTACCGGCAAGGCCTGTTGCGCCAGGGCATCGGCGAATCCAAGCAGGCGATGAAGGACCTGATGGTCGACTTCGTCCAGCAGGTGGACGGCATGGCCACCGAAACCGGCGAGTACCACGACCGCATTGCCAGTTACGCCATCGCCGTGCGTCAGGCGCGCAGCATCGCCGACCTGAACCACTTGCTGCAGGACGTGCTGCAGGACACCGCACGTGTGCAGGAACAGGCCGCACGTGCCCGCGACCACCTGGCCAACGCACGTGCCGAGGCCAAGGCCGCCGAACTGCGCGTGCAGCAGCTGGAAAGGGAACTGGAGGAGGTGGGCAGCCAACTGCGCACCGACCCCCTCACCGGCGCCCTCAACCGGCGTGGCCTGGACGCGGAACTGGCGGCCGCCATGGCCGCGACACAGGGCGCATTGAGCATCGCCATGCTCGACCTGGACCACTTCGGCCACACCAATGCCAGCTACGGCCATGCCGGCGGTGATCGGGCCCTGCGCCACCTGGTGGCAACGGCCCAGACCCGGCTGGGCAACAACGGTCAGATCGCACGGCTGGGCGGGGATGAGTTCGTGCTGATCCTCACCGACATGCCGCTGGCCCAGGCCGAAGCACAGCTGCGGCGGCTGCAGGAGTCACTGGCGCAGCGGCCGTTCCTGCACGAGGAGCAGCGCGTGCATGTGCGCTTCAGTGCCGGGGTGGCGCAGTGGCGGCCGGGCGAAAGCGCCGACAGCCTGCTGCAACGCGCCGATCGCGCCCTGTATGCAGCCAAACAGGCCGGCCGCGACCGGGTCGACAGCGCCGGTTGAGCACGCTCGACGGGGATCTGTGATATTCCGCCTGTTGCCGCGAACAACCCGGGCATGGACACTCTTACAGCCGCCGCCGCCGAGCAACTGCGCAGGTCCTTTGCCACGTTGCTGCAACAGCACCAGGGCATCGCCCTCAAGGTCGCGCGCAGCTACTGCCGCGATTCCGAGGACCGCAAGGATCTGCTGCAGGAGATCAGCATCCAGGCCTGGCAGGCCTTCCCCGGCTTCGACAGTGCACGCGCCCAGTTCAGTACCTGGCTGTACCGCATCGCCTTGAACGTGGCCATTTCGCGGGTGCGCGCGGTGCGGGTGCGCCAGCGCCACCACGCCGACGGCGAGGACGTCGACAACCTTCCCGGCCTTGCCGACAGCGCCGAGCAGGCACTGCAGCTGTCCCAGCTGCATACGATCATCCATGCCCTGCCACCACTGGACCGGGCCCTGTTGCTGCTGTACCTGGACGACTGCAGCCACCGTCAGATCGGCGAGGTGCTGGGCATCAGTGCCAGCAACGCCGCCACCCGCCTGCACCGCATCAAGCTGCAACTGCGCCAGCAGTTTGCCGCCCCCACCCCACCGCGAGGTTGAGCCCATGGAACTGGAAGAACTGAAAGCCGCCTGGGCCGTGCAGGCCCAGCGTATCGATCAACTGGAAGCCCAGGCCCTGCAGGCCTGGCAGCAGCCCCGCAGGCAGGCCTTGCGGCTGCGCCTGCGCTGCTTCAGCGGCCTGCAGCTGCTGTGGTTGCTGGTGTGGATCGTGGTCACCGCCTTGGCCGCCGGTTTCTGGTTCGCGCACCGGCAGGTTCCGCAGCTGTTGCTGACCGGCCTGGCATTCCACGTCTATGGCATCGCCGCCATCTGGGTTTCGATCACCCGTGCCCTGCTTGCCCTGCACCTGGATGCCAGCGACGCACCGGTGCTGGCCCAGCAGCTGCGGCTGGCGCGGTTGCGCCGCTTCACCGCGCTCAGCGAACTGGCGCTGGGCCTGCCGTGGTTCTGCCTATGGCTGCTGGCGCTGCAATGGGCCTGCGTCCAGTGGCTGGGCCTGGACCTCTACACGATGGCACCGGCCTGGTTCCTCGGCAGTCTTGGCTTCGGTGCGGTCATGATGGTCGGCAGCATGCTGGCGGCGCGGCGGGTGCTGCAGCGCCTGCCTGCCGACCATCGCTGGCAGCAGCTGCTGGACAGCCTTTCCGGTCAATCGCTGGCACGCGCGCAGCAGTACCTGCAGGAGCTGCAGCAGGGCCAGAAGTAATCGCTGCTGCAACTGCACGATCCGCACCAGGCGCGCAGCCGTCCTGCGTCAGCTATCCGCAACGCAGGCAACGGCGCCGCTCCCGCCGTGCGGCGTCAATGTGCGGGCTTGGCGCCGCGCATGCGCTGGAACAAGGTCACCCCGGCAAGCACTAGCGCACCAATCAGGATGCCCACCACCACGCTGCCCAGGGCGTTGGCCAGCCATGCCAGGTTGTCCGGCGCCAGCCCCAGCACGAAGTGGTGCAGCGCCGGGATGGCATGGACCAGGATGCCACCGCCCACCAGGAACATTGCCGCTGTACCGGCAATGGACAGGCCGCGCATCAGCCATGGCGTGGCATGCAGAATGCCCCGACCCAATGCGGCCAGCGCGCGCCCCTTGTCCAGCAGCCATGCCCCCAGGTCATCCAGCTTGACGATGCCGGCCACCAGCCCGTAGACGAACACGGTCATGCCGGTGGCGATGGCGATCAAAGCCGCCACCTGCTGCCCGAACGGCGCGTCGGAGATCACTCCCAGCGACAGCACGATGATCTCGGCCGAGAGGATGAAATCGGTGCGCACCGCACCCTTGATCTTGTCCTTCTCCCACGCCACCACATTGGTCCTGTCATCGGCCAATGCGCGGTTGAGTTCGGCCTTGTGGGCGGCGTCCTCTTCCTTGGAATGCAGGAACTTGTGCGCCAGCTTCTCCACGCCTTCATAGCAGAGGAAAGCGCCGCCAAGCATCATCAGCGGGGTGATCGCCCACGGCAGCCAGGCACTGATGGCCAGCGCCGCCGGCACCAGGATGGCCTTGTTGAGCAGCGAGCCCTTGGCTACCGCCCACACTACCGGCAGTTCGCGGTTGGCGCTGACCCCGGTCACCTGCTGCGCGTTCAAGGCCAGGTCATCGCCCAGTACGCCGGCGGTCTTCTTGGCGGCAACCTTGGTGAGGATGGAGACGTCGTCCAGCAGCGTGGCGATATCGTCGAGCAGGGCAAACAGGCTGGCTCCAGCCATGGGGCACCGTTGGTATGGGGAAGCGGGATTCTCACCGATTCACCCGCCAATGCGTAGTGATGCCGTATTCACCCACCGCCAACCCGGCAACGGCGACACTGCGGGTCTGGCCACGAGGAGCAAGCAGTGAGCGAGCCGATCAGCAACGACAGTCCCTCGACCATCGGTGGCATGAGCCGCCGCCAGCAGATCGTGCGGCTGCTGCTGCGCTACCGCCACTCCGGCGTGTTCTCCGGCATCTCCCTGGATGGCGAGATACCACGCCTGGGCAAGGCACCGACCGCCGGCGACCCCACCCAGTTCGTCTCCGACCTGGAGGCCCTGGGCACCACCTTCGTCAAGCTGGGGCAGGTGCTGTCCACCCGCCCGGACATGATTCCGCCGGAATACGTCACCGCGCTGGAGCGCATGCAGGAGCAGGTCGCAGCGATCCCGGTGGCACAGATCCGCGCGGTGGTCGAAGAGGAGCTGGGAGCGCCGGTCGACAAGATCTTCGCCTGGTTCGACCCCGAGCCCCTGGGCTGCGCATCCATTGCCCAGGTTCACCAGGCCGAACTGCACGACGGCCGCCAGGTGGCGGTGAAGGTACAGAAGCCGGACATCGCCACCCAGCTGCGTTCGGACATCGGCGTGCTGCGCAGCTTTGCCACCGCCGCCGACCACCTGACCCGGGTAGGCCGCAAGGTGCGCTTCTCCGACTGGCTGGACGAGTTCGCCAAGACCCTGCGGATGGAACTGGACTACCAGACCGAGGCCGCCAACCTGGCCCGCTTCGGCCAGCACCTGCAGCCCTACCCCGAGCTGTGGATACCACAGCCGGTCTGGGACCTGTCCAGCCGCCGGGTGCTGACGATGGAACTGGTGCAGGGCGTGCGCGTGGACGCGATACCGCCGGTGCGCCGCACCGAGCAATCGATGGAGCCGCTGGCCGCGGCACTGGTGCGCGGCTACCTGGACCAGATCTTCGTCCACGGCGAGATCCACGCCGACCCACACCCCGGCAACCTGCGCGTCACCCCGCAGGGGCAGCTGGCGATCTTCGACCTGGGCATGGTGGCGCACGTCCCGCCGCGGCTGCGCGAGCGCCTGCTCAAGGTGCTGTTTGCCGCCGTCGATGGCCGTGGCGAGGAGGTGGCCGACGAGATCATCGGCATCAGTACCCGCCTGGAGGACTACGACGAGGAACGCTACCTGCGCGAAACCGGGCAGATGATCGCCCGCTATGCGGCCAACGGCACCCTGTCCGAAGGCCATGTGGTGCTGGAGATCGTGCGCACCGCCACCGCCGCCAACCTGCGCACGCCACCGGAACTGAGCCTGCTCGGCAAGGCCCTGCTCAACCTGGAAGGCGTGTGCCGCGTGCTTGCACCGGAGCTGGACACCCGCCGCGTGGTGGAGAAGCAACTGCAGCACGTGATGCGCGCGCACTTCCGCAAATCGCTGTCGGCCGCCAACCTGGCCAGCGAGGCGATGGAACTGCAGCAGCTGCTGCGTACCGGGCCGCGGCGCATGTCCGACATCCTCAGCCTGCTGGCCGAGAATCGCCTGCAGATGAAGGTCACCGGGCTGGAAGAGTCACGCCTGATGGAAAACATCCAGAAGGTGGCCAACCGCATCGCCGCCGGCCTGATCACCGCCGCGCTGCTGCTGTCCTCGGCGCTGCTGATGCGGGTGCCTTCGCGCTGGACGCTGCTGGGCTACCCGACCTTCGCCATCGTGCTGTTCATCCTGGGCGTGGTGATCGGCATGGGCCTGATCGTCAGTTCGTTGCTGTTCGACCGCCGCACACGCGCACGCGAACGCGAGGAGCGCAGCCACCGTTAGCAGCGCGGCAGCGGATCCGGCCGCAGCAGCACCGAGGTGCTGGGGGTGCCCTCGCAGACCTCATCGAACAACTGCACGCTGTCGCCGTCCGCGCGCACCGCCAGGGTGTACAGCAAAGGCAGGAACGCGGCAGCGTCGTGCTGCAGCGCCTGCAGCTCGGCCAAGGCAGCGATGTTGCCGTGGCCGACCAGCTCGCGCAGTTGCGCGGCATAGGCAATGCGATTGCCGGCAACCATGCTGCCGATGCCCAGGATCAGGATGCCCTGCTCGCGCAGAGGCCGCAGCCACGCACCCAGCGCCGCGTGTTCCAATGGCGACAAGGCGGTATCCAGACTGACCTGCACGACCGGGATCGAAGCGTGCGGATACAGGCCCTGCACCAAGGCGACGACCTCGTCGTTGAGGGCATGGCTGCTGTCCAGGCGCGCGCCCGGCAGATCCAGCAAACCATTGATGCGGCGTGCCACGCGCGCCGACACGGTCTGCAATACATGCGGGCTTTCGTGCTCCGGAGCGATGCTGATGCAGATGCCCTCGGTCTGCCGTTGCGCCGCCACGCAGACAACGGCACGCGGTTGCGGGAAATGCGCCACCACATCCTGCCAGCACCGTCTTACGGCGGTGGTGGCTGAAGCGCGCGCAATACTGTCGTGGCCAGCGAACAACGCCGGCATACGGGTGGTGGTGTCCATGCGTGTCCTGAAGGCGATGCCAGTGGCAGCCAAGCGCTGCGGCAATCGCGGCGGTCCCGGGCAGTGATCGCCCGCATCCCTTCCGCAGGTGTGCACTGTGCCTGCGGTTGTGTGATAGGAAGATGAATAGGGGTTTTCCTACCCCCGTCACCAAAAAACATTTCAGTCAGGTTTGGCTTGGCACCATCCGGGCGTCCCTTCCGTCACCCGCATGTCATGGCGTGGTGGTAGGCGACGGCGGCCGCGGCCGCTGCTACCTCCTCCGCTACCGCAAGTGACCGCATGCATTGGATCATCTGGCTGTGCCTGGCCGCGCTCGTTGTGCTGCTGCTGCTCTCCCCCGTACTGGCCCGCACCAAGGCCGCCCTGCTCTGCCTGCTGTCGTTGTTGTTGAGTAGCTGGTGGCTGATCGACAAGCTCAGTGGTGACGGCATCAACTCCGCCACCCTCTATCACCTGCGCAGCGACATGGAAGGCGCCGGTGTCGCCGATTTTGGCGGGTATATCGCCGGCTTCATCGGCCTGATGCTGATCTCCCTGCTGCCCTTTGCATTGCTGCGCGTGCGCCGCCTGCAACTGCCCCGCCATGGCGGAGCGGTGTTTGCCGGCTTCGCCGCGGCACTGGTGGCGACGGTCGCCCTCAGTCCGCTGTACGCTGATGGTCGGCGCGTCTACCAGCAGATGCAGCCGGTGGATTACAGCGCCGTCGCCCCCGAATACCTGCTGCCATCACAGCCATTGGCCAAGCGGCCCAACATCGTCTGGATCTACGGTGAAAGCCTGGAGCGCACCTACCTGGACGAGGCCGTGTTCCCGGGCTTGATGCCAAACATCGCGCGTCTTGCCGGCGAGGCCCTGGATTTCCGCAACATCGCCTCGGCCGATGGCAGCGGCTGGACCATCGCCGGGCTGGTGTCGTCGATGTGCGGCGTGCCGTTGACCACCGCACAGGGCGATGAGAACAGCATGGGCCGGTTGGGCCAGTTCCTGCCCGAAGCCTTCTGCCTGGGTGATTACCTGAAGCAGCAGGGCTACAGCAACCACTACATGGGCGGCGCCAACGGCCAGTTCGCGGCCAAGGCCGACTTCCTGCGCAGCCATGGCTTCGACGATGTGCGCGATCTGGAGTGGTTCCAGCAACAGGACATCGGCAAGCAGCATTTCTCGCCCTGGGGCGTGCACGACGATGTGCTGCTGGAGCAGGCCTATGCGCGCTTCACCGAGCTGTCGCAGGCCGGCACACCGTTCATGCTGACCACCTTGACCATGGATACCCACCACCCGGCCGGCCACCTGCCGGTGGCCTGCAAGAACACGCGCTACCGCAGCCAGTACGGCAACATCGGCCTGCTCAACGCGCTCAAGTGCAGCGACCGGTTGATCTCGCGCCTGGTGCAGCGCATCCGCGACAGCGCGTTTGCCGACAACACCCTGATCGTGATCGCCTCCGATCACCTGGCCATGCCCAATGACCTGAGCGATGTGCTGGAAAAACAGCACCGCGAGAACCTGCTGCTGTTCCTGGGCAAGGACGTGCAGCCGCGGCAGATCGTGGCCCGTGCCGGCACCACGCTGGACTCCGGTGCCACCGCACTGCACCTCATCGATCCCGCCATCCATGCCATCGGCTTTGGCCGCTCGCTGCTGACCCCACCGGCCGCCACCAGCGCCAGCTACGCCGCCTTGCAGACCGATCAGCGTGATTACGCCCGCTATCGCGCCTTCGCGCGTTCGCTGTGGCTGGGTGAACAAACCCGCATGCTGCGCCTGGAGGACGACCAGGTGCTGGTCGGCGTGCAGAAGGTGCAACCACCGGTGCTGCTGGAGTACGACGAGCAGTGGGCGTTGAAGTCGATGTACCTGGAGAACACCTCACGCAAGTTCGAGGAAGCCAATCCGCACCACCGCCTGGCCTATGTCGACCGCTGCACCGCTTTCGAGGACGGCTCGGCCGATGGCCAATGGTGCGCCCTGCTGGTGGATGAGAAACAGGGCATGCGCATGTACCGCGACAACCAGCTGCGCCGTGGCGTGGCCGTGGATGCGCCATTGCAGGCCTTCAACGGCCAGCGCCCGAACGTGCGCCAGTCGCGCATGATCAGCCGCCAGCCGCGCCACACCGGCCCCGGCCAGTACATCCTGGAACTGTATGCGGCGCAGCGCCCGCAGCGGGCGTTCTGGGTGGAAGCCGTGTCGTCCAAGCGCAAGGTGGTGGTTGCCCAGCAATGGGTGCAGGCGGATGCCGACGGCCGAATCCGCATGCCGGTAGGCCTGGATCACGCGATCGACGATCTCGAGATCCGTGCATGGCTGAACCATGCCGAGCAGCTTGCCGTGGACGACTACGCGCTGCTGCCGATGAAGACCGAGCATCCGCGCTCGTAACCCACATCCTGTAGTGGCGGGCCATGCTCGGCACATCCCCTCCCTTTGGCGAAGCCAAGGGGAGGGCTGGGGAGGGATCGCTTTCAGCTTGGCCGGGAAAGCCCCTGCCGAGCATGGCTCGGCACTACCCCCCCTCCCTTTGACGTAGCCAAGGAAAGGGCTGGGG
>NZ_DLJW01000111.1:0-34983 GCF_002477705.1 Stenotrophomonas sp. UBA7606
GCAAAGCGGTAGTGCCGAGCCATGCTCGGCAGGGGCTTTACCAGCGAAAACCACCTCCTCCCCCAACCCTCCCCTTCGCTACGCGAAAGGGAGGGAGCAAAGCGGTAGTGCCGAGCCATGCTCGGCAGGGGCTTTACCAGCGAAAACCAACCTTTCCCCAACCCTCCCCTTCGCTACGCGAAAGGGAGGGAGCAAAGCGGTAGTGCCGAACCACGCTCAGCATAGGCTCTACCTGGGACATCTTGCCGAGCATGGTTCGGCACTACCCTTAAACAACAACGCCGCCCTGGGGCGGCGTTGTTGCCATGCATTACACCCGCGCGCTTACAAACCGCAGAAGCAGTATGCGAGCGACTTCACCGGCGCACCATTGCGGTCCTTCACTGCATCCTCGACGAAGCGCAGCTGGGTGTCCAGCTCCGGCATCTGCCGGGCCAGCATCATCCGCGCGATACCCGAGTCGGCCAGCATCCAGGCACCGGCGCGGCTGCCGGCAAAGCCGGTCATGAACTGCGCGAACGGCGTGGCCGCCTTCTCGATGTAACGCACACGGTACTTGTCGCTCTCACCCAGCTTGGCGCGGCCAGCGGCATCGGCAACGGCAGCCTTCAGGCCACCAAACGCATCCACCAAGCCACGTTCCTTGGCCTGCGCACCACTCCACACGCGGCCGCGGGCGACTTCATCCACGGCTTCCACCGGCTTGTTGCGCGCGGCAGCCACCTTGCCGGTGAAGTCGGCATAGCCCTTGTTGATCACCGACTGGATCACCTGGCCCACGGCCGGGTCCATCGGCCGGGTTACGTCGAACGCGCCCGCGAAACGGGTGGTGCCAACGCCATCGGTATGCACGCCGATCTTGTCCAGGCTGCGGGCGAAGTTGGGAATCATGCCGAAGATGCCGATCGAACCGGTGATGGTGGATTCGTCGGCATAGATGCGATCGGCATTCATGCTGATCCAGTAACCACCGGACGCGGCCATGTCACCCATCGACACCACCACCGGCTTGCCGGCGGCCTTGAGCGCTTCCACTTCGCGGCGGATCTGCTCCGAAGCGAAAACTTCACCACCCGGCGAATCCACGCGCAGCACCACGGCCTTCACGTCGTCATCGTCGCGCGCCTCGCGCAGCAGGGCCGACGTAGACACGCCGCCGATGCGGCCGGCAGGCAGGTCACCGCCAGCGATTTCACCTTCGGCCACCACCACCGCCACCTGCGGACGCGAATCCACCGGCGAGCGGCGGGCATCGATCTGGGTGAGGTAGTCATTCAGGCCGATCTGGCGGTAACCACCGTCGGCATCGCTGTCGGCAGTACCGCGCTCGGTCAGCAGCGCGTCCACTTCCTCGCGGGTCTTCAGGCCATCGACCAGCTTCTGCTGCAGGGCGAAGCGGGCCAGGTCGCCTTCAGCGGCGGCGATGCCTTCGGGCAGGGTATCGATGCCGGCGGCCAACTGCGCGACATCCAGCTTGCGCGCCTTGGCGATATCACCCAGGTAGCGCTGCCAGACGTCGTTCATCCAGAACAGATCGGCTTCCTTGGCCTGCGGCGAGGCAGCGTCCAGCACGTAGGGCTCGGCAGCGGACTTGTACTCGCCCACCTTGAACAGGTGCACATCCACGCCCAGCTTTTCCTGCAGGCCGGTGCGGAAATACTGGCGGTAACGGCCCAGGCCTTCCAGCAGCAACCCACCCATCGGGTCCAGGTAGATCTCGTCGGCCTGCGCCGCCAGCAGGTACTGCGACTGGCCCATGTTTTCACTGAAGGCCACCACCTGCTTCTTGGCTGCACGCAGCTCCTGCAGCGCAGCGGTCACTTCGCGCATGGAGGCAAAGCCGCTGGGCTGCAGCTTGTCCAGTTGCAGCACCACGCGCTCGATCTTTTTGTCGTCCTTGGCCGCCTCGATGGCACGTACCAGGTCGCGCAGCTGGATCTCCTCGCCCTTGGTGTCGCCCAGCGCCTTGGCCAGCGCGCGGCTCACCGGGTCGCTGCTGAACTGTTCGACCAGGCGGCCTTCCGGCGCGATCACCAACGTGGTGCGGTCCTGCATGACCTTGGCCGAGGACGCGCCCTTGCCCAGCACCACCAGGAATACGACCAGCATCAGCAACAGCAGGCCGAAGAACAGCAGGTTGAGGATCAACCGGCGGGTGAAGTTCATTACATCCCACAGGCCCACGAAAAAGGTGGCAATGGGATTGCGACGTGGTACGGGGGGGGGATTCATGAACACTCCTGTCCGGGCTTGTTGCAGGTGAGGATACGCATTGGCAAGGCTCGCAGTATGGCCTTTAAGTCAGGGTGCCGCCGGATACAGCAGGCGCCGGCTGCTTACCCGCAGGCGCCAGCCCAGCAGCACGGCGGCCACGGTCAGACCCATGATCAGGCCAACCCACATGCCCTGCGGGCCCCAGCCAAGGCCAAGACCCAGGCCTGCGCCCAGCGGCATGCCCACGCCCCAGTAGGCGAACATGGCGATGAACATCGGCACGCGGGTGTCCTTCAGGCCGCGCAGCGCACCGGCCGACAGCACCTGGATGCCATCGGGGATCTGGAAGGTGGCCGCGTACAGCAACAGCGTGGACGCCAGCGCCGCCACCGCCAGGTCATCGGTGTACAGGCGCACGACGGCGTTGTGCCCAAGCAGCAGGCCGGTGATGGACACCAGCTGGGTCACCAGCACGATGCCGTAACCGGCCCAGGTCGCCCGGCGCACGCCCAGTGGATCGTTGCTGCCCACCGCATGGCCGACACGTACGGTGGTTGCCTCGGCCACGCCCATCGGGATCATGAAGCACAGCTGGGCGACGTTGATGGCGATCTGGTGCGCACTGGCTTCGGTTGCACCAATGCGGCCGATCAACAGCGCGGTGATGATGAACAGACCGCCTTCCATCAACACGGTGATGCCGATCGGCAGCCCCGTCCGCAGCAGGTCCCAGATCGCCTGCCAGCGCGGCAGTTCGAAATGGGTGAACAACTGCAGGTGGGCGAAGCGCTTGGTGGTCCACAGGTACGTGGCAAAGGCCAGCGCCTGCACCCACATGGTCACCGACGAAGCGATGCCCAGGCCTTCGGCCCCCAGCTCGGGGAAGCCGAACCTGCCGTTGCACAGGGCATAGCCCAGCGGCCCCAGCACCAGCAGGCCACCAAAACCGATCAACATGGTCGGCAGGGTCCAATGCATGCCCTCACTGAGATAGCGCATGCAGAAGTACAGGGTCAGCGCCGGCACGCCCCAGCGGATGGCATGCAGGAAGTCGGTGGCGCCGGGCACGATCTCCGGGGCGATGCCGAATGCGGGCAGGAACGCGGGCACCACGCTCAGGAACAGGAACATCAGCGCGCTCAGGCCCACGCCCAGCCACAGCGCCTGACGGAACAGGGGGCCGATCTCGCGCTCGCGGCCGGCGCCGTGCAGCTGCGACACCGAGGCGGTGAGCGAGATCAGGGTGCCGATCGGCACCAGCATCGGCAGCCATAACAAGGCAGTGCCGATGCTGACCGCGGCAAATGTGTCGGTGCCATGATGGCCGGCGATGGTGTTGTCGACGAAGGCGATCAGGCCGGTGGAGACGTGGCCCAGCACCAACGGCAGAGCGAGGAGACCAGTCGACCGCACTTCCTGCAGGAAGCGCGGCGTAGCGGGAGCAGTGGACATAAAACAGAAGACGCGGACTGCGGCCGGCGCAGGAAGTGCGCGGTTGCCGGGTCGCGGAGTGTGCGCATTCTACCGTGGCCGGACCATGACCGCCCTGCCCTGTGGTGAACGCAATGTTTGATCTGCTGCCACGCTGGCCGGTTACCGGCCGACCTTTTCGCGCAGCCAGGCACCGCGCTGCGCCGGTGCCAGCCCCAGCAGCTGCGCACGCACAGCGTCACGCTCCTGCGGCGGCGTGCGCAACGAAATCAGGCTCAGCTGCTCCAGCTCGGTGGCATCCAGTGCACGCAACAAGGCCATCACCGGGCCGCGCTCGGCCTCGGGTACAAAGCCCAGCAAGGGTTGCAGGCGCGGGTAGAACACGCCCAGCTGCGGGCCCAGCAGCCATGCATCCCGGTGCATCTGGTCCATGCCGGCAAAGCGAGCGCGCAATGCATCCCGCTGTGCGGGCGGCATGGCCGCCAGCGCCGCAGCGGCCTGCCGCAGACGCTGCTTTTCACTGTCCGGCAGCGCCTGCCAGGCAGCATAGCGGGCGCGCGCATCGCGTTTGTGCGCGGCGGACTGGCTGGCCCAGGCGGGCTGCGCCGGTGCTGTCTGCACAGTGGGTGGCGGTGCCGGGATACCCGGCAGCGCGGTGGGGGTGGCCGCCTGCAGCGGCGCGACCAAAGCCAGCAACAACCCGGGCAGCAGCCACTCAGTTTTCCGCATCGACCGTCTCCAGGGCTGCGCCGGCCGGCTCGGGCCGGCTTGGCTGCGGTTGAGATTCATCCACCGGTAGTGGGCCACCGGCGGCATACCAGGCCAATAGATCGGCATCCTGGGCCAACGCCAGCTCCGGGTCGGCCAGCATGGCCGCATCGGCGGCGGTGTCAGGATCCGGGCCAGGCGCCGCGGTGCTGCTGTCGTCCGCCAGGGTTTCCACCTGCACCGGGTTGTCATCGCCCAGGCCACTGCCAATCCCGGGGCCAACACCAGCGGGGTGTTGGCTGCGCCACCACCCGCCGGCAACCAGTGCCAGCAACAGCAAGGGCAGGCACAACAACAACCAGGTCCGCAGGGGCCAACGCGCACGCGGCTTGCGCGGCGCCGCAGGGCGGCGCCGAGCCAACGGTTCGGGTACGCGGGCTGGCGTTTGCGGCTTGACCGGCATTGCCCCGGTCAGCACCGATTCCCGCAGTTGCTCCAGCTGCTGCAGACGGGGCGCCGACAGGTCACGGACCCGCGCCTGCACCTGTTCGGCCAGCTGCCGCCATGCCCCGGCATCGGGCTGGCCGTGCACATCCAATGGGCAGGCCCCGGCCAGCGCTTGCCGATAGGCCGCCGAAGCAACCCCCAGCACCGCTGCGGCAGCCTCATCGTCCAATCCGCCACCAATACGCAACAGCAGGGCGAGGCGTTCGGCCGGCGCCAACGTCCCCAGATGGGTCAACGCTGGCTCCCATTGCCCCGTCGCCGGGGGGCTGAGCAATTGCGGGGTACTGCACAACAGGCCCCAGAAACGGGCAGGCCAATCGGCCATGGGCAGCTGCGCGGCGTGCCCGGCGAAGGCGCGCATGGCCACCGCCACCGCGCGCTCGGCAATGGCCGCATCGCCAGCCTGCAGCTCGGCCACGACCAAGGCGCGGCGTTCAGCACCCCGCAGGAAGGCGGACAGAGCATTGGCTGCGGCCGGGGAAAGAGGGGCTGGTGCAGCCATCATGTGAACTCCGTCATGCCGTGATGATACTCAGCGCATGACAAGCTGCCGACGGCCTGCACGCCCTCATCACGGTGGCGGAGCAGCCCCTGCCGCAACTTGTGCACAGCGTCAATACGCCGTAACAAATTCCGCGCGAATGCCATGCCAAAGCTGCATTTCGTTTTTGTTTCACGGACAAGTTATTGTTTTTAAAATAAAAAACAATGTGGCTATTTTTTGTCCAAGTTGACCCAAAGGCTTGATCCATCGCCCAAGGCGCGTGGAGCACTGTGCTCACCCACAGAGTTATCCACAGGAAATGTGGATAAGCCCAAATCCTCAAGCGGGGCCTGCGTTTACGCGGCATTTATGGACAGTCTCACAGCTTGCACACGCAAGTGAATAACGCGCGGAAGCGCTGCACGGACAGCTAAACTGGGCGCATGCCCGCCTGCCCCACCCTGCGCGTCGCCTTGCCGGTGCCGCTGCCGCAAAGCTTCGACTACCTGCCCCCTCCCGCCAGCCCGGCCCCTGTCGTTGGCGACATCGGGCGACGCCTGCGCCTGCCCTTTGGCAACCGGGAACTGGTCGGCGTGGTGGAAGGCCTGGGGCAGGTCGATGACCCGCAGGCGCTGCGCCCGGCACAGGAATGGCTGGACGAACGGCCGCTGCTGGCGGGGGAACTGCTGACCTCGCTGCGCTGGCTTAGCCGCTATACCCACGCACCACTGGGTGAAGTGCTGGCCACCGCCTTGCCGGCTCCCCTACGGCGTGGTGAACCCTTGCCGGATACCCACGGCTGGGCCTGGGAATTGACCGACGCCGGCGCCGACGGCCTGTCGCGGCTGCGTGCCAACACCCGGCCGCAGCGGCTGGCCTCGCTGCTACAAGCAGGGCCGGTGAACGAGGATCTGCTCGACGCCCAGTTGGAGGACTGGCGTACGGCGGCGCGCGCGCTGGCCAAGCGTGATTTCGCCCAGCGCGTGGCGGTGCCGGCGCTGATGCCACAGGCGCAACCACGCCCTGGCCCGTCCCCCAACCCGCAGCAGCAACAGGCGATCGATGCCCTGCAGGGCGCCGAAGGCTTCCAGCCGTTCCTGCTGGACGGCGTCACCGGCAGCGGCAAGACCGAGGTTTACCTGCAGGCGATCTGCCACTGCCTGCAACAAGGCAAACAGGCGCTGGTGCTGGTGCCGGAGATCGGCCTGACCCCGCAGACCCTGCAGCGTTTCCGCAGCCGCCTGGGCATCCCCGTGCACGCACTGCATTCGGGTTTGAACGACAACGAACGTGCGCGCGTGTGGGCAGCCGCCTCGCGCGGCGAGGCGCGGGTCATCGTGGGTACCCGCTCGGCGATTTTCACGCCATTGCCGCAAGCCGGTTTGATCGTCATCGACGAGGAACACGACGGCAGCTACAAGCAGCAGGACGGCATCCGCTACCACGCACGCGATTTCGCCCTGGTGCGCGGCAAGGCACTGAATGTACCGGTGGTACTGGGCAGCGCGACGCCATCATTGGAATCCCTGCACAACGCACGCAGCGGCCGTTACACGCATCTGCGCCTGCAACAGCGCGCCGGTGATGCCAAGCCACCGGGCGTGCGCGTATTCGATGTGCGCAAGCGCCCGTTGCAGGATGGGTTGTCACCGGAAGTGCTGGTCGGCATCAAGCAGCACCTGAAGGCAGGCAGCCAGGTATTGGTGTTCAAGAACCGGCGCGGCTATGCGCCGGTGCTGCTCTGCCATGACTGCGGCTGGACCGCCCCGTGCAAGCGCTGCAGCACGCCGCTGCACAACACGCCGATGACCGTGCACGGTGGCGGTCGCCGCCTGCAGTGCCACCACTGCGGCGCGCGCCAACCGGTACCCCTGGCCTGCCCCGACTGTGCCAGCCTGGCGCTGCAACCGCAGGGCATCGGCACCGAGCGCCTGGAAGAACGCCTGCTGCAGTTGTTTCCGGACTACCCGGTGCTGCGTATCGACCGCAGCACCACCAGCCGCCGCGATGCCCTGGAACAGACGCTGGCAACGCTGGGCGACCAGCCCGGCATCCTGGTTGGCACACAGATCCTGGCCAAGGGCCACGACCTTCCCAAGCTGACCCTGGTAGTCGTGGTCGGCATCGATGAAGGCCTGTTTTCGGCCGATTTCCGCGCCAGCGAAAAACTGGCCCAGCAGCTGATCCAGGTTGCCGGCCGCGCTGGCCGTGCCGAGCGTCCCGGCGAGGTCTGGCTGCAGACCCACCACCCGGACAACGCCTTGCTGCACACCCTGGTCAACGGCGGCTACCACGCCTTTGCCGATGCCGAGCTGCTGCAGCGCGAAGCGGCCGGATTCCCACCCTTCGCACATATGGCGCTGCTGCGCGCTGAAGCCAAACAGGTGGAGCAGGCCAATGAATTTCTGGGCGCGCTCAAGCAACTGCTGCCCAAACAGAACGACGTCGAACGCTTTGGGCCGATGCCGGCACCGATGCCACGCCGTGCCGGCTTCCAGCGCACGCAGTTGCTGTTGTCGGCCGGGCAGCGGCGCCCCTTGCACGCAGCGCTGGATGGGTTGATGGTGCAGGCCTATGGCCTGCCGCAGGCGCGCCGCGTGCGCTGGTCGCTGGACGTGGACCCGATGGATCTGTACTGATCTGGTGCTTTGCAGGAGCGACCCGAGCCGCGAAGCTGAAAATGCACGTGATCCCGGTAGAGCCGAGCCATGCTCGGCTGGAGCTTTACCGGTAAAGCCTCTGCCGAGCATGGCTCGGCACTACGCTCTTATCTGTAGAAATCGGCAATCTGATCGGTGAACTGCTGCGGGTTGGCACCCACAAGATTGGTCAGTACCACCACCGCCAGGCCTTCGTCCGGATAGACCACGAACGCCGCCCGTGCGCCACCGAAGCTGCTGATCTGGCGCTTTCCCGCCGGCCCCGATACTGGCCAGCCTGCGGCCCAATCACCTTCACTGCCATCGTTCAGACGCTCTGGCGTCCACATCTGCGTCAGGCTGTCAGCACGCAGCACGCGCTGCTGCAACAAGCCCGCCAACCACCGCGCCAGATCATCGGCAGTGGTCTGGATGCCACCACCGGCCCACAAGCCCTGTGGCATGTCGTAGAACCAGTGCGAAAGTCGCTTCGGTGCACCGGCAGCATCACTGCTGCGTGGAAAAAAACTGTACATGGTCGCCGCGTTCGGCAGCAGATCGTAGCTGTCACCGAACCCGACGTGCGTCATGCCAACACGCTTGAACTGGTTGTCCGCCAGATAGTCCTCGTAGGCCCTGCCACTGCGCTGAGCGATGATCCTGGCCAGCAAGCCGTAGTTGGTCTGGTTGTAGGCGAACCGCGCGCCCGGCAAGGCCTGCATAGGCTGCTGCTCAACCAGCTGCCATGCCGTTGCTTCGGAGCCACCACCAACCAGGCCCTGCGCATCGACGATATCCGGCAGGCCGGAGGTATGCGCCAGCAGCTGGCGTACACGGATCGCCTGCCATGCGGCTGGCAGTTGCTGCAGATAAGCGGAGATTGGCGCATCAACATCAAGCTGCCCGCTTTCGGCCAGCTGCATGACCGCCACGCCGGTGAATGCCTTGGTCGCCGAGTTGATGGGGAACAGGGTGGCAGGCGTGGCTGCCACCTTGTTCTCGACATTGGCCAGCCCCACCGCCGTCGAGAACACCACGTTGCCGTCCTTGACCACCGCAACCTGCAGCCCCGGTATGCCTCTGTCCTCCATGGTGGCAACAATGAAGCGCCGTGTCGCCTCATTGGCAGCCTCCAGCGTCGCCGCGGCCAACTGAAGAGGCAGCACGCAGAGAAGCACACCCAGGCACAACAGGTATCGGGAGGTTGCACGTCGCATCGTCTGGCTCGGGTCGTGGCTGGCGGAAATGTGTCGGATCGCGGCTGTCGCGATCACCGACTCCAGACTTTGATGCATGAAACAGGCAAAAGGTTTAAACCGGCGATCACCCGCACCCGGCATTCGCCATTGCCTCGACCGGGCTGAGCCCCGCACCTCAGCGCCCGGAATGCTGCAGCCTCCGCTGCATCATCCTCTGCTCGCGGATGACAACGTGCCACGCCGCACTCCCAATGGACAGTTCAACCTCGCGACGCAGCCCTGCATCGTTGATGATCCAGGATCCGTTGCGAATGCGGGGGTGCTGTGGAGCCGCGCTCGCCTCGATAGCAAGCGCTGGCACCAGGTGAATCCCCAGCGGCAACGCAAGGGCCGTCACGCTACGCGTCCGCGGCCGTCGACATCACAGGTCAACGCCGAAGCCAATACCGGCGGACTTCTCACCGCCACCAAAGGCGCCGCCCAGCGAGAACGAAGCGCGCGCCCCCAGCCGCACGCCATAACCGATCGACAAGGCCTGCTCCCCACCCTGGAAACCGGCGCCCACCGCAACGCGCCCGCGCGCGCTCTGGCCACCGGCCGCGTTGATCGCCATGTTGGTCATCGCCGATGTCATCGCGCCCATCCGGTCGATGCGTCGGTCCTGATGGCGCAGGCGTTGCTCCACGCCGTCATGGAAACGGGTGAAGTCGTCGCTGAACGCGGCCAGCGCGCTATCCGTATAGGCATTGGCACTGGTCAGGGTCTGGGCTGCGGTTGTATCGGTGTACTGGTTTGCAGAAGCCAACGTCGCCGTATCCCCCGCACTGACCTCACCGCGCACGGTCGCCACCTGGGCATCGGTGTAAACCGTGGACGCGGCCAAGGTCGCGGCGTCACCGGCATCGGCATGCGCGCGCGCGGCCTGCAGCCCCATCGCCTGACTGTTGGCGACCTGCTGGTCGGTGTACTGGTTGGCGGAGTCAAGCGTGGCCGCATCGCCGGCCGCGAGGTCACCACGCAGCGAAGTCTCACGCGTATCGGTATATGCATTCGCCGAAGCCAGCGTTGCCGCATCGCCCGCTGCCATGTCCGTGCGGATCACCGTCTCGCGCGCATCGGTATGCGCATTGGCCGCATCCAAGGTGGCCGCGCCACCGGCGACGATGTCGTCGCGGATGGCCGCCTCACGCGCATCGGTATAGCTGTTGGCGCTGGCCAGGGTCGACGCGTCCGCATCGGCCATATCGGTGCGGATCGCTGCCTCGCGCGCATCGGTGTGCGCGTTGGCCGCATCCAGCGTGGCGTCCCCTCCGGCGGCGATGTCGTTGCGGATGGCCGCCTCACGCGTATCGGTATAGCTGTTGGCACTGGTCAGCGTCGCCGCGTCCGCGCCGGCCATGTCCGTACGTATCACCGATTCACGCGCATCGGCGTGCGCAATCGCGGCATCCAGCGTGGTGTTGGCGCTGGCTGCCATGTCGCTCCGCACGGCGGCCTCACGGCCATCGGTATAGCTGTTGGCGGTGGTCAACAACACTGCGTCCGCGCCCAGCAGATCGGCGCGGATGCCTGCTTCACGCGTATCGGTGTATTGGTTGGCCGTTGCCAACGCAGCACCCGCTTCGGCGTCGATGTAGTTCTGCAGGTCCGCGCCTTGGTTGGTCAACGCAGTATCCAGCGCACCAAGCGCAGAGCCCACGCTGTGCTGCACCCCTCCCTGGATCGCATAGTTGGGTGCGGTGAACACGCCCCCACTGTACGCAGCACCGCCGCCCAGCCAGGCCGCCACGCCCGACAAGCCACTGCTGGTGGATGCAGACACCGCGTTCAACTGGGTGACGTTCACCGCGTCATTGCCAGCGGTGCCGGCGGCAACGTTGGTGATGCGCCGCTTCAATGTAGCCGACCCCACCGACACCACATCGGCAAGACCACCGTCGCTGCTGCCAGAGCCCAGCGCCACCGAGCCACCACCGGCGGCTATCGCGTTCCTGCCGATGGCGACGTTGTTGTCCGTGCCCGGAGCACCCGTGGGGCCCGGGAAACCACAGCACATATCATTGCCGTTGCCGCCGTTGCCGGCCTGGCTGCCATTGCCCAACGCGATGTTGTAGTTGCCGCCGGCACCACCATTGCCGCCTGTGCCACCCGCGCTGCCCTGACCGGCCCTGCCACCGTTACCCGCACTGCTGTTGGTGCCGAACGCCAGGTTGTAGGCACCGCCATTACCACCAGTACCGCCGGTCCCCCCTGCGGTCCCATTCGAGCCCTGCCCCCCCATACCGACCGAACTGCCCTGCCCGAAGGCGGTGTTGCCGGTGGCATCTCCCAATCCGCCAGCAGAACTGGTCCAGCCCGGCTGCGACGGCCCCGGATTGCCATCCGTGCCGACCCGGCTGCCTTCCTGGCAGGCAATGGCACCAGTACTGGCGTCTTGGGTGCAGGGCGTGGTCGGCGAGGTACCGCCAACGACTTCAGCAGCCTGCGCTGGCGAAAACGGCAGCAGGCCCAGCATGGCAAGCACGGCCAGCGGCGCAGCCTTGGCAAGGACAGGACGGTTCATGGAAGGATCCCCCGAATCAGCAAGGGACAAACCTACCGTTGGGCCTACATGTCCCGCATCCACGAAATCAGGTAGTCGGCAGCCAGCCGGACCGTCACCTGATCACGCCATCAGTGGCAGCAGCAACGCCAGCCGCGTGCCGCTGCCATTGGCGGCGGCTGATACCTGCAGTTCGCCGCCCAGCCTGCGTGCACGCAGGTGCATGCTGGCCAGCCCAGCACCAGTGCCCGATGCCTCCTTGCCACTGGCACCTTGCACCAGCCCAATACCGTCGTCGTCGATATGCAGTTGCAACTGGTCACCTTGTCTGCGCAGGTAGACATCCACGCGCCGCGCGTGGCTGTGCTTGAACACGTTGGTCAGGCCTTCCTGCAGCAACCGCAACAGGTCGAGGCTGCGGCTGGCTCCAAGCTCGATGCCATCGATGTCCTGCAGGTGCCAGTGGGCCTGGATGTCCACCGCATCCAGCAAGCCACTGGCACGGTGGCGCAGCGGCACCAGCAGCTCGGCCAGATCCGCCTGCTCGCGAGCGGTGCTGTCGATGACCAGGCGCAGGTCGTCACGCATCTCGCGCAGCATACCGATGACCTTCTGCCGTGGCATGTCATCGGGCGCCTGCTCCAAGCGCGCGATTGCGCCCACCAGGGTGCCACCAAAGCCATCGTGCAGGTCACGCACCAGCTGCAGGCGCTCACCGGCGCGACTATGCGACAACTCCAGCGCATGCTGTTGCTGCAAGGTATCCGCCAACTGCGTGGTGGCCTGCTGCACTTCATGGCGCAACTCGGCATTGAAGCCTTCCACCCGCTGCATGGTATTGGCGAAGCGGTACGCCAGCACGAAGCCCATGCCGAGCAGCATCAGCGGCGAGGTGAACGATCCCAGGTAGCTGACACCGCCATACCAGCCCATGTAGACGCCAAGATCGTGCAGCGATACCGCGATCGGCAGGATGATGCACAGCGCCAGCACCTGGTAGTCACGCCGGCCGCTGCGCAGCGCATAGCCCATGAAGGTGAACGAGACCAGGTAGAGGAAGGCGATGGTCGGCACCAGATAGACGTTGCGATGCGGCCCCATCCATTGCGGCCACAGCAGGGCACCCGCCATCACCAGCACTGCAATGGCCAGCAACACGCGCTCCAGGCGCGGCCAGCGCCGCTCGCAGAAGCGCAGCAGGAATACCGTATGGGCGGCGGCGCCGGCCACATAGCAGGCGCCAATGAAGGCCTGCCATGCATCGGTGGTGGCGAACGGCCACGGGCTGCTGGCAAAGAAGTTGCTGTCGTACAGGCGCCCAAACACTGCGCTCAGCGCGTACCAGCCGTACATCGACTCCTTGCGCCGCAGCAGCCAGAACAGGCCGATAACCGCCGCCAGCACCAAGCCGATGGCGCTATCCAGGACCTGCAGGTCGTGGCGGACGAAAATCTCCTTGCGATAACGCGCCTGCAATTCCGTCGGATCGCCTACATCCACCACCCCGAGCGAAGGCTGGTAAGCCGCCAGGCCGGACACACGCACCAGCAACTCG
Source organism: Stenotrophomonas sp. UBA7606 (assembly GCF_002477705.1). Taxonomy (NCBI): domain Bacteria; kingdom Pseudomonadati; phylum Pseudomonadota; class Gammaproteobacteria; order Lysobacterales; family Lysobacteraceae; genus Stenotrophomonas; species Stenotrophomonas sp. UBA7606. Next base: position 13,280 of record NZ_DLJW01000111.1, read on the forward strand.
TTCTCACCCTGCCGCAGCAGCGGCGACTGCAGCAGGAAGTAACGCGGCACATGCCAGCTGCGTGACAGCGGTTCGACCAGCGATGCATCGCGATCGATCAAGCTGCCATTGAGATACACGGCCCCCGCCATGCAGGTGTAATCCAGCAGCAAGCCGGTTGGTTGATTGGCATCGCTCTGCTGCCAGCGCAGGCGATACCAGACCACTCCATCATGATCCGGCCAGCGCGTCTGCCATTGGTCAGCCAGTGGCACCTGCACCCAGCCCTGTACAGGCGCTGCCGGCGATTGCCAGTCAGCGCGCACAGCTTCAGCGTGGCTGATTCGGGTGATGCCAGCTGTCTGCGCGCTGGCACTGCCCACACAAGCGGCCAACAGCAGCAGCAACAGCCAGCGGATCAAGGCAGCAGTCCCATCGCGCGCGCCTCGTATACCGCAGCGGTCCGCGAGCCCACCGCCAGCTTGCGGTAGATGTTGCGAGTATGGGCTTCGATGGTGAGCCGCGACAAGCCGAGCAACTCGGCAATCTCGCGGTTGCCGTAGCCCTGCGCAACGTGGTTCAGAATGCCGAGCTCTCGCTCGGACAGCTGCACGGCGGGCGCTGCTGGAGCAGCGACTGGACGCTGCGCAACCGCTGGCAGCAAGGCCAGAATGCGCCGCGCGATCATCGGATCGATCGGCGCGCCACCGCGTTGCAGGCTGCGCAGCGCAACCGTCAGCTCGATGTCTTCCCGGTCCTTGAGCAGGTAGCCTGCGGCGCCAGCGCGCAATGCAGCGAAGATGCTCTCTTCCTCGGCAAACGCGGACACGATCACTGCTTGCAGCTGCGGCACATGCTGCTGCATCCAACCGACAAGTTCGATGCCGGTGCCGTCGGGTAGTTGCATGTCGACCAGGGCGAGGTCGAACTGATGGGCTTGCAGGAGTGCAAAGGCGCTGCCGAGGCTGTCGGCGGTGTGAATCCGTGTCTGTTGGTCCGTCAGTAATTCGGACACGAGCCTGACCAGCCTCGCCAGCCAAGCTGTGTCGTCGTCGATGATCAGGATGGAAGACAGCTCCATCGGCCCCCGCCATGGTCCGTGTTGTGGCGGAGTTTAGCGCGCTCTTACGGCTGGGTTGTGAGGGGGGGCACTTGGAGCAGAAACGCTGCCTCCGTTGGGATCGTCAGGCGAGGCGGCCCTCATCCCCTGCCCCGCTCCGCGCCCCAGCCCTTGCGTTGACGCAAGGGCGTTCGTTGGGCAGCGAACCTGCGGTTCGCAAGCTGCCCCCCCTCACCCCGCAAGCGGGAGAGGGGAGGAAGCCTGGCTCCGGACAATCTACGAAACAGCCTTGCTCCGGATGAATCTGGGTAGCCTTGGCTCTCGCTCGCTCTTACCAGGTACGGCGCAGCGGGTGGGCTTCGGTGTTGAAGACGATGCCTTCGAAGTCCAGGGTCTTGGCCGGGGCGAACAGCAGGTAGTAGTACTTGAACGTCTCGGCGAACAGGAAGCTCTCCATCGAGTCGTCCTTCTCCTTGCTGCGGACATCCTTCAGCGCGGCGAAGCCATGATCGGTGCGGGTGTAGCGCACGAAGTCGTCGAAGAATTCCTTGCCCATGCCACGGTAGCGCGCGTCACCGGTGTAGTGGTGCAGGTAGTAAGCCGACTCGACGATCTCCGGGCGCAGCGCGTAGCTCGGCGAACGCACTTCCATCTTGGCGTAGTCCAGCGACTCCGGCTCGATGTCATGCAGGCGCCACATCTTCAGGTTGGATTCCTGCAGGCGCTTGGCGCGGTCCAGGTCACCGCCCAGGGCCAGCAGGCCCGGCATGAACGCGTCCAGCGCACCGTAGGTGGTGGAGGTGCGGGCGCCGGTGTCCATGTCGGCGTGGCCGTACCACAGCTCGCCTTCGCGGGATTCATCGGCCAGGTACTGGTTGATCGGGCCGATGCTCTCGTCCCACATCTTCTTGCAGTCCTCGTCGCCGAACAGCTTCCAGCACTTGAGCAGGTACTCGTAGTACGAGTCGATGCCACCGGCGATCGAGGCGTCCTTGTTGGTCCACTCGCCGGTCTCGACGTTGATGTTCAGGCCAACCAGGCCGATCTTGGAGCGGCGCTTGTGGGTTTCCACCAGCGCACGCTTGGCCTTGTCGTAGTAGGCCTGCTTGCCGGTGAGCTTGGCCAGGGTGCCGAACTCCAGCAGCAGCGTGCCGGTTTCGGCCGGGTTGCTGATCTTGCCGCTGGTCTTGCCGGTGTGCAGGTTGACGTGGGTGTACGGCAGGCCGGTCGGGCTGTCGAACACCGGCGACAAGCGCGTGCCCAGGTCATCGGCGAGCTTGAGCAGGCGCTCGTCGTTGGTCATCTGGTAGGCCGACAGCAGGCCACCGAGCAGACGGATGGTGACCTCGAAGTTCTGCACGTCGATGTCCTGGTCAAAGGACAGCTGGGTGACGATCAGCTCGCGCGCTTCGTTGGCTTCCTTGTCCAGGCCGAGCAGCAGCAGCGTGTCCAGGGCATCGACCGGCGACATCAGCAGCGGCTTGGGATACCAGTCGCGCGGCTGGCCGCTGAGCGGCTTCAGGTCGTCGTGGCCCTTGGCGTACTGCATGTAACCCTGCCAGGCGTGGCGGGTGGCCTCACGGACCTGTTCGGCCATGCGGGCGGCTTCGGCGTCATCGACGGCAGGAAGCGCGGCATCGGCCGGCGCAGCGGCAGCAGCCGGTGCAGCCGGGGTGGTGGCGGGAGCGGCGGCCTGCTGGCTGCAGGCGGAAAGCGCCAGCATCAGCGCGGCGACCAGGGGGGCGGTACGCAGGGAACGGGTCATCAGTGGATCCTCTCGACGGAAGCGTTGTCTTGCGATGCAACGGGACGGAACTGCAGGGTGTCGCCCAGCGTCTGCAGGTGCAGGGCTGTGCGCAGGGTGGAAAGCGGTGCGGTGCTGCGCACGACCAGCGTGCGGGTCTGCCCGGGCAGCAGATCGAAGGCGTTGTCCTCGACGCTGGCATCGGCGTTGTTGAAGCCGATCCAGATGCCACGCACCAGCTTGTCGGCGCGCAGCTCCAGCAGGTAGTGATCGCCTTCGGCGCGCAGCTCGCTGTGCAGCTGTGCCGGCTGCAGCGCCTGCTGCTTGGCGGCGGTGAAATAGACCAGGCGCTGCGCGATCAGCGTGTCGCCACGCAGCAGCTCGAACACCGCCACAGTGCGGTGCGGGTCGGCGCCCTGCAGCAGCTCGGCATCGCTGAAGCGCGCCACCTCGGTGGCCGCGCCGGCCGGCAAGCGGATGGCCTTGTGCTGCTGCTGCAACGGGCGGCCGTCAAAATCCAGTACACGTAGACGCCACTGCGCCTGCACTGCGTCAGCACCATCGTTGAGCAGGCTCACGCGGGTACTGCCTTCATCGCGCAAGGCCGCCACCGCCATCTCGGCGAAGAAGCGGCGGGCATGGAAGTTCAACGCCTTCCAGTTGCCGTAGTAATCCACGCTGGACCAGGACGCACCCGGCCACACATCGTTGAGCTGCCAGTACAGCGAGCCCATCGTGTACGGACGCGAGGCACGGTGGTGCAGTGCCGCCAGCTCAATACCCTCGGCCTGCATCATCTGGCTCAGGTAGACGAAGTCGGCGAAGTTGCGCGGCGTGCCGAACTCCATCTCGATGTAGTGCAGCAGGCGCTCATTGCCCTTGCCGGCGAGGAATTTCTGGTGGGCTTCGATCACCGGCCCATCGATACGCTGTTCGTCCGCGGTGGCAAAGGCGTCGACCGTGGAAAGCTGCGGCCAGGCCTGCAGACCGTACTCGGACATGAAGCGCGGGGTTTCCTTCAGATAGGCCGTCGGCGGCAGCGCCGGGTTGCCCCAGACTTCCCAGTAGTGTTTGTCACCGCGACGCGAATCATTGGCCTTGGTATCCAGGTCATTGCTGGGCGAACTGGCCCAGTACGGCACGCCCAGGCCTTCCTCGGCGACGACCTTGCGCAGGTCCGTGCCGAACAGGTCCACATAGCCCTGCCATACCTTCGCGGCAAACACCGGGTCGGCTTCCTTCAGGGTCTTGCCGTGGCCCCAGTCCTTCCACGCGGTTTCTTCCTCGTTATTGCCACACCACAGCACGATGCTGGGGTGGTGGCGCAGACGACGGATGTTGTCGCGCGCCTCGGCCACCACGTTGGCGCGGAAAGCGGGATCATAGCCGGGCTGCATGCCGCCACCGAACATGAAGTCCTGCCAGACCAGCAGGCCGAGTTCGTCGGCGATATCGAAAAAGGCATCGTCTTCGTAGTAACCGCCGCCCCAGTTGCGCAGCATGTTCATGTTGGCATCGCGCGCGGCCTGCAGGTCGCGGCGCAGGCGCTCGCGCGTCACCCGTGCCGCGAAGGCATCAAACGGAATGACATTCGCCCCCTTGGCGAATACCGGCACGCCATTGATGACGAAGCCGAAGCCCTGCCCGCCGTCCTTGTCCTCTTCGCGCTGCAGCTGCACGGTGCGCAGGCCGATGCGGATGCTGGACGTCAACGCGTCCTGCTTGCCCTCACCCAGCCGCGCCTGCACGGTGTAGCGATCCTGTGCGCCATAACCCACCGGCCACCAGCGGCGCGGCTTGTCGATCTGCAACGGCAGCGACACGATGTTCTCGCCCGGCGTCAGCGCAACATCACGTTTGATATGCGCGACCAAGTTTCCGTCCGGGTCACGCACGTCGATGACGACCTGTTGCGTATCGGCCTTGTCCGCCTGCTCCACCTGCAGCAGAACGTTCAAGTCAGCCTTGTTAGCATCCAGCGCATCGGTGCGTACCGCCAGATCAGTGATGCGCTGTTGATTCCAGCTATCCAGATGCACCTGTCGCCACACGCCGGCAGTGACATAGCGCGGGCCCCAATCCCAACCAAAGTGATAGGCCGGCTTGCGCACGAAGTTGCCGACCATCGCGTCCTTGGGCTCATCGCCGTAGGGCGAAGGATAGTTGCCGGCAATCTTGTGCGGCATCGCCTGCACCTGCGGCAGCAGGGTGCGGATGGGCGAGCGGAACACGATCTGCAGTTCATTGCCCTGTGCGCGCAGGCGGCCATCGACGCGAGCACGCCAGGTGCGGTGCGCATTGTCGGCCTTCAGCAGCGGCTGGCCGTTGAGGCGAACCTCGGCAAAGGTGTCCAGGCCATCGAAACGCAACTCGGCATGTGGACGCGCCAGGGTTGCGGCATCCACGTCGAAGCGGGCGCGGTATTCCCAGTCGCCAAGGCCGATCCATTGCAGACCCGCTTCGGCGGCGCCGACGTAGGGATCGCTGATCAAGCCAGCAGCCATCAGATCGGTATGCACGCTGCCCGGCACCGTCGCCTGCTTCCACGCATCCATGCCGGGATGTGCCTGCAGCTGCGCATCACCGGGCAGCAGACGGAAGCTCCATTGCGCCTGCAATGGTGCGGCCACGGCTGCGCTGGAAGCCAGCGACAACGCGCACAGCAACAGGCCCCGGCATGCGCATTGAGCGAGAATTTGTATCGATCCAAACTTCGTATGCGCTTGCTGCATGCCATCTCCTCCCTGGTGCTGCTTCCGCTTTTTAAACCGAGTAGCAACGGCCGACAAACCAAAAAACAAAAGCTGTTCTTGCTCTGAATTCAACTACTGGAGCCTTGAGCCAGAGCGATCCCCGCCTTCGCGGGGACGACGACTGGATTATTGCGAGCACTGCACGAACAGTATTCGTCAGACCTCGCGCACCACATTCAACACTTCGTGGCAGGCACCCATGGTGTGGTAATCGGTCTTGCCGGCCGGGCTCTTCTCGTCGTCGTACTTGCGGTTGTCGGCGTCGAGAATGCGGAACCACGCGCCGTAGCGATGATCGACGAAATACTGCCAAGAGTACGCCCACAGCCGCTCGTACCACTCCCAGTAGCCGGCATCGCCGGTGCGCTTGGCCAGCAGCGCGGCGGCCGCCAACGACTCAGCCTGCACCCAGAAATACTTGTCGCCATCGCATACGAAACTGTCGCCACCAATCGCCGCGCCATCCATGTTGGGCTGACGGCGCGATTCCGGCGCAAAGCCGTAATACAGGCCGCCGCGCGCTTCGTCCCACGAACGCACCATCGACGTATCGAACAGATGCCGCGCAGTCGGCACCAGCCAATCGGCATCAACATGACGGTCGAGGATCATCAGCAGCTTGGCCCACTCGGTCTGGTGACCGGGCTGGAACCCCCACGGACGGAACAGGTGCTTGGGATTGTCCAGGTTGTAGTTCCAGTCGATGTTCCAATCGATGTCGTAGTGCTCCCAGACCAGCCCGCCGGCCTTGGCCGCCTGCCGGCGGGTCATGTTGTCAGCCAGCTGCAGGGCGCGCTGCAGGTAGCGCTGTTCGCCACTGGCCTCGAACGCAGCCAGCATGGCTTCGCACATATGCATGTTGGCGTTCTGGCCGCGGTAACCGGTGAAGTTCCAGTTGGCGTCGGCTTCGTCGCGGTACAGGCCGTGCTGCGGCTCCCAGAAGTGGCGTTCCAGCAGCTGCCAGGTCTCGTCCATCCACTCGCGGCCCTGCTCGATGCCGGCCTTCAGCGCACAACTGTAGGCCAGCAGCACGAAGGCCACGCCATAGCAGTGGTTCATGTCGTCCTCGACCTTGCCATCGCGCAGAGTCCAGGCGTAGCCGCCAGTGGCCGGATTGCGATGCACCTCGCGCAGGTAGCGCACGCCATGCTTCACCGCATCCAGATACTCTGCATTGCCGTACTCGCGGTAGGCCATCGCATAGTTGAAGACGAAGCGGGTGCTGCTGACCAGGTGGCGATGGCTCCGATCGTAGATGCTGCCGTCGTCGCGGTAGTAGTGGAAGAAGCCGCCATCGGCATCGATGCAATGCGGATGGTAGAAGGCCATCGTGTCGGCGATATGCGCGCGCAGGAAGGCCGGGGAGCGGAAGTTGGGCGTGGTGGTCATACGAGGGCTTCCTGTTGCTGCAGCAGCTGCTGTACTTCGTTCAAGGTTGGCATTGCAGCAAAGGCGCCCTTGCGGGTCACCGCCAATGCGCCCACCGCTGCGGCAAAGCGCAGCGTGCCATTGATCGCGTTCGGGGTCTGGCAGAACGCGGCGAAACCCGCGCCTGCGCCACCGCGCTCGACCAACCCCACCAGTACGCCGCCGACAAACGCATCACCCGCAGCGGTGGTATCCACCGCCTGCACGCGAAAGCTGGGCACTTCGCCTTGGCCGTGGCGGGTGTACCAGCGCAGCGTGCCGGCACCGTCGGTGATGATCACCCAGCGTGCCTGCGCGGCAAGCAGGCGCTGCAACACCTGCACCTCGCCATCGGTGCCCAGTGGCGCGGCCAGGTAATCCAGTTCCTCGCGCGAGAGCTTGATCAGGTCGGCGCGTTCCAGCGCCTGCCATAGCCGCGGTGAGGGATCGACACCCGCCGGCCACAGCGCAGGGCGCAGGTTCAGATCCAGGCTGACCACGGCGCCAGCGGCGCGAGCACGCTGCATGCCTTCGAACGTGGCCGCGGCAATATCCGCTTCGGTCAGGCTGTTGGAGCAGACATGGAAGCAGGCCGTGCCATCAAAGCAGGCCGGCAGATAGTGCTCGGCGCGGAACAGCAGGTCCGCCGCCGGCGGCCGGTAGAAGCTGAAGCTGCGCTCGCCATGTGCGTCCAGCGCGACAAAGGCCAGGGCGGTCTTGGCTGCGTCGGTGCGCACGACGCAGTCGGTTTCGACACCGGCCTGCTGCAGGCTTTCCAGCAGGAAGTCACCAAACATGTCGCGGCCCAGCATGCCGGCGAAATGGCTGCTGGCACCCAGCCGCGCGGCGGCCACCGCGACGTTGGCAGGGGCGCCGCCGGCGTACTGCAGAAACGCGCGCGGGGTGTCCACCGAGGCCGGCGGCTGCGCTAGTAGATCGATCAAAATTTCGCCGAAACAAACAATCTTGCCCATCTGGCCTTAATCCTGTTGGGTAACACCGGTGCTGGTACGCGAACCGACCAGCCCGTAGAAAATGATGTAGCCGTAGCACAGCAACGGCAGTACGAAGGAGTGATGCACGCCGATGCGGTCGGCCAATACGCCCTGCAGGAAGGGCACCACCGCGCCGCCGACAATGGCCATGATCAACAGGCTGGAAGCCTTGTTGGTCAACGGCCCCAGGCGCTCGATACCGAGCGCGAAGATGGTCGGGAACATGATCGAGTTGAACAGGCCGATTGCCACCACCGAGTACAGCGCCAGCTTGCCCTCGCTGCCCATGGTCAAGGCCAGCAGGCCCACATTGATCAAGGCAAACAGGGCCAGCAGCTTGCGCGGCGAGAACCGCACCAGCAGCGCCGAACCGGCAAAGCGGCCGATCATCGCCATGGTCCAGTACAGCGACACGTAGTGCGTGGCCTGCTGCTCACTGAAGCCGCCGATATTGGGCAGCGACAGGTAGTTGACCAGGAAGCTGCCGATCGAGACCTCGGCGCCCACGTAGAAGAAGATGCCCAGCACGCCGAACAGCAGGTGCTTGTGACGCAGCGCATCGCCATAACTGTGGCGTGCGCTGTCGGCCTGTTCGCTGTTCTCGCTCAGCGCCGGCAGACGGAACAGGAACACGAACAGCGCCAGCAGGAACAGGGCCACTGCCAGGCCGAGATACGGCCCCTGTACCGACTGCGCTTCCTGCGCGCGGTAGGCCAACTGGTCAGCCAGCGGCAGCGCGGTCAGCTCATCGGCGCTCTTCACCGTATTACCCAGGATCAACATGCCGCCAAAGATCGGCGCGATCGCGGTGCCCAGCGAGTTCAGCGCCTGTGCCAGCGTCAGGCGGCTTGAACTGGTGCGCTCCGGGCCAAGCAGCGCCACATAGGGATTGGCCGCTACCTGCAGCACGGTGATGCCGGTTGCCAGCACGAACAAGGCCGCAAGGAAGGCGCCATAGACGCGCAGTTCAGCCGCCGGCCAGAAGCCAAGCGCACCGATGCCGGCAATGACCAGACCGGCGACGATGCCCTGCTTGTAGCCCAGCCGCGCCACCAGCCGACCGGCCGGCAAGGACATCAGGAAGTAGGCACCGAAGAAGGTGAACTGCACCAGCATTGCCTGCGTGTAGTTCAGTTCGAACACCGACTTCAGGTGCGGGATCAGGATGTCGTTGAGGCAGGTCAGGAAGCCCCACATGAAGAAGATGGTCGTCGCCACCGCCATGGCCACACGCGTATTGACCACGGGCGCCGACTGGCTCGATGTAGATGACGGCGATGTTGGTATGTGCATGTGGGCTGCCTGGATACGGTAATCGGGAGATGGGGTTGAGGAGTCAGCTTGGTCTTGCTGCACTGCTTTCGCGGATCCGCAGCTGCACCGGTGCGACGGTGCGCATCGGTGCTGCATCGGGGTTGTCCAGGCGCTGCAGCAACAAGGCTGCAGCCTGCCGGCCACGCTCGCGCGGATCTGCGGTCAACGTGGTCAACGGCGGCACTGCGACTGCGGCTTCGGAGATATCGTCGAAGCCGGTAACGGCGAAGTCGCCGCCCGGACGTATGCCACGCGAGGTCAGGCCCAGCATCAGGCCCAATGCAACCGTGTCGTTGTAGCAGACCGCCGCGCTGGGCCGCTGTGCGCATTCGAACAATTCACCGGTACGTGCAGCCGCTTCCAGACGGTTGGGTGCGGACTCGATCAGCCAGTCCGCATGGAAGGGCAAACCGGCCTCACTCAATGCCTGCTGGTAACCCAGGCGGCGCTGCGCGCAGGAACTGGATGCCCCATGCCCGCCAAAGAACGCGATGTCACGATGACCGCGTTCGATCAGGTGGCGCGTCGCCATGTAAGCGCCCTGCTGGTTGTCCAGGGTGAGGAAATCCCATTCGGCACCGGCCAGTTCGCGGTTGAACAGCAGCACATTGGCATGCGCACCCAATACCTGGCGCAGCGCATTGGCGTCACTGCCTTCGGCCGGCGACAGGATGAAGCCGGTGGGCGTGTGTTCCATCAAGGTGCTCAACACCGCTTGCTGCCGCTGCGGCGATTCGCCGGTGCTGCCGAGCAGGGTGACGAAGCCCTTGCCACCCAATGCCTCGTCCACGCCGGAAGCAAACTCGGCGAAGAACGGGTTGGACAGATCATTGATCACCAGCGCGATCGACGATGAGGTACGGCGACGCAGGTTGGCAGCGGTGCGGTTGTACACATAGCGCTGCTTGCGCAGCTCTGCCTCGACCTTGGCGCGGGTGTCGACATTGACCAGCGGGCTGCCACGCAGCACCAGCGACACGGTCGCCCGCGACACGCCCACCGCCTGTGCGATGTCGGTAACGGTGACGGCGCGTTGGCCTGCCTTGCGTGCGCCCTTGGCGCCGGGGGGAGTGTCTTTCATCGGCTCGACTGCGGTTGCGGGATGCGCCAAGCCTAAAGGATCACGGCCAGCGCCTGCGCTGCCCGTTCCCTTCTTTCCGGCCTTGGCGCTGCCCGAACTCACCGCTGGGCGCTGCCCGGGGTGGCGCAGTACGACACCGGCAGGTCCGCCGAGGCGGTGCCCCAGCCCTGTTCCGGCGCCTGCGCGCCCAGGGTGAAGCGCACATCGCCGCCCTGCTGCAGGCGCTGCCAGTCCATCCACACGGCCGGCTGCGGCTTGCCGTCGACCTGCACGCTCTGGATGTACTGCAGGCTGCGCGGATCAGCGCCCGGGGCCAGCAGGCGCAGGGTGCGGCCGTTACCCAGGGTGATCTCGGCCTTGCTGTAACGCGGTGCATGCAGCAGGAACTGGCCGCTGCCCGGAACTGCCGGATACAGGCCCAGCGCGCTGAACAGATACCAGGCCGACATCGTGCCCAGATCGTCATTGCCGGTGACGCCGTTGGGCGCATTGGTGAACAGCTGCTGCGCCGCGCGGACCACGGTGGCGGTCTTCCACGGCTGGCCGATCAGCGTATACATCCACGGCGAATGCAGGTCAGGCTCGTTGTTCGGGTTGTAGCGGTACTGGTTGTAATAGCTGTACGGACCAACCACCCATTCCTTGCGTGCAGCGGTGAGCGGTGACTGCAGCAGCGCGTCATAGGCGAAGAACGCATCCAGACGCTTGCCGGCCTGTTCGCGGCCATGCATCGCCTGCAGCATGCCGGGCACGTCCTGCTGGACCAGCCACTGGTACTGCCAGCCGGTGCCTTCATGGAAGCCGTGTTGCGAACGCGGGCTGTAATGTCCATCGGCCGGCGTATACCACTTGCCGTTCTCGTCGCGCGGACGCGGGAAACCAGTGAAGCCGGTTTCGGCATCGCGCACATCCGCATCCCACACCTTGTGCCAGTTGCCACCGCGAGTTCGCAGCGTCGCTGCATCGTCGGCGTGGCCCAGACCATCCGCCATCTGCGCCAGCGCGCAATCGGCCAGGGCGTATTCCAGCGTTGCCGAGCCGCCGTGGTGCGGATCAACGTCCATGCCCTTGGACGGGAAGGCACGGTCATAGGCCACATAACCATTGGCGAGATAGCTGGCATTGCCGGAACGGCCGGCCATACGCGAATTGATCGGCGGCATCTCGAAGGCATTGCGGCGCAGCGCGCCCCACGCTTCCGCCTCGCGCCCCTTCAGCGCGCCGAAGCGCCACAGGTCGACCATGAATGGCGTCACCGGGTCGCCGGTCATCACATTGGTTTCAAAGTTGGCGTAACCCCAGCGTGGCAACCAACCGCCCTGCTCATTGATGGCAAGCAGGCTGCGGCCGATATCGCGCGCGACTTCCGGGCGGATCAGTGCCAGCCACTGGTTCTGCGTGCGGTAGGTATCCCACAGCGAGAAGTACTCGTAGTAGGTCCAACCATCGGCGCGATGGATGACATCGTCATAGCCGCGATACCGACCGTCAGCATCACTGCCGGTCATCGGCTGCAGCAGCGCATGGTAGAGCGCGGTGTACAGCACGGTGCGATCATCGGCGCTTGCGCCTTCTACCTTGACGCTGCCCAGTTGTTCGCGCCACTGCGCCTGCGACAGCGCGCGCATGCGATCAAAGCTCAGCAGCTTGCCGCCCTGCATGCCATCGCTGCGCAGGTTGTTGCGTGCGCCTTCGGCATCCACATGCGAGATCGCACTGGTGGCGGTGACACTGCGGCCATCGGCCAGGTCAAAGCTCAACCACGCGCCATTGGGCTTGGCTTCGCCTTCCATGCTGTGGCGTGCGCCGGGCAGGCCGCCTTCCTCACCCCAGGTGCCATGGGCCTTGAACGGCCGATCAAACTCGATGCGGAACCAGGTGGTGTACTGGTGACCGCCACAGAAACTCTTGGTGACCAGCTTGCCTTCCACCGCACGGTCGCCGACCACGTCGATGACGCTGCCGATCACCGAATGGCGCTCATTGGCCTGGGCAACATTGACCAGCACCTGGCCTTCACTGACGCCCGCGCTGAAGGTGTAGCGCTCGGCGGCAGCGCGGGTCAACGCGGTGGTTTCCACGTCGATGCCGCGGTAGTCGGTCAGGCGAACCTTGTAGTAGCCGGCTTGGCCGACTTCGCCATCATGGCTGTACGCCGAGGCGTAGTTCTTGTGGTCGAAGCGCTTGGGGTCCTGGGTATCGAAATCACCGCCCGGCCCGATGCTGCCGGTCACCGGCAATACCGACACCTGCCCGCCCTGCTCCCAGCAGCCAGCGCCGGAGATGAAGGAGTGGCCGAAACCGCGGATCTTTTCATCGTCATAGCGCCAGCCAGAATAATGGCTGCCGATCGGGCTGACCTGGATCAGGCCGAATGGCGCCGAGGCACCCGGGAAGGTGTTGCCGTCGTCCTTGCTGCCGATGAAGGTGTTGACCTCGCGTTCCAGCGCGGCCGAGGGCGCGGCCTGCAGCGACGCGACACCGAGTGCCAGCAGGCAGGCAGCCGTTGCCAGCAGGCGGCGGGGAGGTGCGAAGGTCGGCGATCGGCTCATGCGTTGGATCCTTGGGTCGGTCGGTGTGGCGTGGATGGCGTTATGGCAAAGGGTGGCCCGGACCAGCCGGGCCGCTGATCTCCAGCCCATCCGGGAACGGGATGGGGAGAGATGCCAGGCATCAGCAAAAACGGGCGGCCCCGGCACCTGCCCCAACAGCCGTCACGACAGCGGCTGGGGGGTGCGAGTACCGAACAACGGGCCATGCAAAGCAGCTTGCAGCAATGTTTTCAGTGAGTTGCGGCAGACAAAGGCGCGCCCTGCGCAGCCCCTTCTGCTTCCCCCGCATCACATTGCCGAAAATTTAGATCGATCCAAGTAAAGCATGAGCATTTCGCCCAGCGCATTCTGCGGCGCAACATCGCAGCAAAAATCCCCCCTGTGCAGCAAAAATCCCCCCTGTAGTGCCGAGCCATGCTCGGCAGGGGCTTACCGGTAGAGCCCCAAAGCCCCCCTCACCCCAACCCCTCTCCCGTAAACGGGAGAGCGGCGGCCTGTAATGCCGAGCCATGCTCGGCAGAGGCCTTCCCGGTAAAGCCCCAACAGCCAACCCCTCCCCAGCCCTCCCCTTGGCCTGTGGCCAGAGGGAGGAAGCCAGGCGTAGTGCCGAGCCATGCTCGGCAGGGGCTTTCCCGGTAAGGCCCCAAAAACCAACCCCTCCCAAACCCTCCCCTTGGCTTCCGGCCAAAGGGAGGGAGCAAGGCCATATTGCGCAGCAACATGCGTCAAGCCTTTGGCTGTGCTAAAAAATGCGCGCCAATCGTTTAGATCGATCCAAATCGACGCCCCCACGATCCCGGCAACGGAACCCTGCTCCAACGCCAAACACATCATTGAGCGAATGCGACAAGGCTTCGGCTTTACCCGTTTTTAGATCGATACAAGTCACCGTGACAGTTAGCGATTCAATCCAGGAGAGGGAGAGAAATGAAACAGATCACACGCAAGCACGGGCGCGACACCTTGTCCGCCGCCATTGCCGCAGCCTTGTTCGCCGTGGCCGCCGTCCCCGGCGCCGCATTCGCGCAACAGGCCACCACCAGCACCGATGCCACCACGCTCGACAGCGTCAACGTCACCGGCTACCGCTACGCCATCGAAAAAAGCCTTGAGCAGAAGCGCGACGCCAATGCCGTGGTCGAGGTGATCACCGCCGAGGACGTTGGCAAGTTCCCCGACAAGAACGTCGCCGACGCGCTGCAGCGCGTGCCCGGCGTGATCATCACCCGCGACGGCGGCGAAGGTAAGAACGTCAGCGTGCGAGGCCTGTCCTCGGAGCTGACCCTGACCGAATTGAACGGCAATTACGTGGCCACCGCTGAATCCAACGGCGACCCCACCCGTTCGTTCAACTACACCCTGCTGCCGTCGAACATGCTGGGCAGCGCCGAGCTGTTCAAGTCGCCGGAAGCACGCATCGACGAAGGCGGCATCGGCGGCACGGTGATCCTGCACACGCGTCGCCCGCTGGAAATGGAAGCCAACACCGGCTTCGTCTCCGTGGAAGGCACCTGGGCCGACACCACCAAGAAGACCGACGGCCAGCTTTCAGCCTCCTACGCCTGGCATGACAAGGACGACCGCTTCGGCGTGTTCGTCGGTTATACCGACCAGAAGCGCACCACCCGCACCATGGGCGCCAGCACCGAAGGCTGGTCGTGGTATGGCCGTGACGAAGGCGGCACCGCGGTCGACGTCCACGGCAACCCCTCGGACTTCGACTCCAACTGGTGGGGCGGCACCGGCTTCTACGACCAGAACGGCAAGTACTACACCGGCTTCATGATGCCGACCTCGGTAAACCTCGATGTCACGGAAGAGGAACGCGAGCGCAAGGGCGGCCAGCTGACCCTCCAGTTCAAGCCGCTGGACAACCTCACCCTGACCGCGAACTATTTCCGCTTCGACCTGTCGCAGGACTCCCAGACCCACACCATCAAGGTGCCGGAATGGAACATCGCCCGCTATTGGGGCGACGGCAACTGGGCTGGCGGCCGCCTCCTCGATGGTCTGACCATGGACCCGAGCGGCACCATCGTTACCGGCGCCGACTACAGCAGGCACCCCGGCAAGACGTACTACTGCAAGGAGCCAACGAAGGAAGAGATCGAGGCCGGTCGGCAGCCTGGCGGCTGGGGCTCCGACGACTGCACCGTGCCCACCCCGCAGATCACCGGCAGCTACAACCTCGAAAAGGCACTGTCGCAGACCGCAGATTTCTCCGCCGAATGGCGCGGTGAGTCGGTCGACATCGCCTTCAAGGGCGGCCGCACCTGGGCCAAGGGCGGCCCGTCGCTGCAGTTCTCGGTGCCGCTCAAGCCGCGCAGCCAGAATGCAGACGGCAGCTGGAACCTGGGCAACTTGGCCAGCTCCTGGAATCTGACTGGCACGCCGTCGATGGCGTTCTCGCCGGAACTGATGCAGAACCTGAAGAACGGCATCCTGCAGGTTGACCTCGGCTCCACCGGCTCGTCGTGGACCCGCAACACCAACCAGCAGAAGTACGCGCAGATCGATACCACCTGGCACAACGACAGCGGCTTCCTGGAATCGCTGCAGTTCGGCGTCAAGTACCGTGACGGTGGCATCCACCGCAGCACCGGCAACAGCTACTGGGCCTGCCCTGGTACCGACCCGAGCGACTACGCCAACCGCTACTGGAACGGCCGCTGCAACGACGTGGCCCAGCAGTTCTCGCCCGACTTCATCTACGGCATGGGGAACCTGACCGGCGGCATCAATGCAAGCGCGTTCCCGGCCATCAATTATCCGGCCTACATCGCTTATCTGAACAACACCTACGGGCCAATGCAGACCCGTCAGGAAGACAACTTCGTCTACAACGTGGACGAAAAAATCTATTCCACCTACCTGCAGGCCAACTTCCGCACCGAACGCCTGCGCGGCAACGTCGGCGTGCGTGTGGTCAGCACACGCCAGCACGCCGATTCCACCGACAAAGTAACGTCCTACAACGACTACTTCTTCGACGACGCCAACGGCAACCCGTTGGCCTGCCAGGATACCGATCCGGTGCCGGGTGGCGCACCCGTTGATACCTACTGCGGCAGCGAAAACTACTGGCGACTCTCGGACGACGAGCAACGCGTAGAGTCGTTCGCGGTCACCAGCCTGGACCGCAGCTACACCGACGTACTGCCCAGCTTCAACCTGGCCTACGACCTCACCGACAACCTGCTGCTGCGCGCAGCAGCCTCCAAGGTAATTGCGCGCCCGAGCTACAACAACATCGCCGCACCGGGCAGCCTGGAATACTACAGCCCCGAATATATCAGCGACCGCCGCCTCACCGGTGGTGCCAATCAGCAGGGCTGGTACGGCTCGGGCAGCAACAAGAATCTGGAAGCCTACAAGGCCACCCAGTACGACATCGGTGTGGAGTGGTACTTCCAACCCGGCTCGGTGCTGGGCCTGGGCCTGTTCCGCAAGGACGTCAGCAACTTCTCGGTACCGGTGGTGCAGGACGTGACCCAGAACATCGGCGGCCAGAGCGTAATCGTGCAGAACTACTCCACCACTGCAGGTGGACGGGATGCGGTGTCGCAGGGCCTGGAGTTCTACGCCCAGCACACGCTGGACTTCGGCCTGGGCTTCCAGGCGAACTACACCTGGAACGACACCAACGAAGCGGCCATCACCCTGGAAGACGGCACCGAGATTGGCAAGTCGCCGCTGGTTGGCAGCGCCGAGAACCAGGCCAATTTCACCGTGTTCTATGAGGTGGAAAAACTGTTGCTGCGTGCCTCGTGGAACCGGCGCGGCGAAGTGGTGCAGGGTCTGGTCAGCGGCCTGAACCTCTACCAGGAGCCTTACCAGCAGATCGATCTGAACGCTGCCTACAACATCACCCCGGCGCTGAGCCTCAGTGCCTCGGTGTTGAACCTGACCAAGGAAGAGACGCGTACCCATCTGGGCAAAGACACCAAGGCCCGCTTCTACTCCAATGGTTACGCAGGCCGGGTCGTCTACTTCGGCGTGAACTGGAAGTTCTAAGACGTTGTAAGCGTGCCAAGCGCACGGAGCTAATGAAAAGCCGCGCTGGCAACAGCGCGGCTTTTTCCTGCGCGCTCACTTATGCCGCTTCGCCAGCTTCAACCAGCATGCTGCGCAGGCGCGCACGTCGTCGCTCCAGATCGGCGATCTGCCGGTCCAGCGTGGCCAGCCGCCGGCGCTGCAGCTGCGCGGTTTCCGGGCAGGCCGGGGCACCCTCGATCAATCGCATGCAATCGGGAAAGCTGCGAATTTCCTGAAGGCTGAAGCCCGCGCCGATCAGGCGCTGGATCTGCCGCACCTGCGTAGTCGCCGCCTGCGGAAACACCCGGTAGCCATTGCCGCCGCGCGCCGATGCCAGCAGGCCGTGGGCATCGTAATGGCGGATGGCGCGGACGCTGACGCCGCTGGCCGCCGCCAGCTCGCCGATCTTCAATGCCGTACCGGCGTGGGGATGCTGCATGGTGGTTCCTGTTCGGGGCTTGACCCTGACATTGGTGTCAGGCCGAAGACTAGCAAGCCTCTCTCCTCCAGGAATGCCGATGAAGCCGCTCCGCCCCCATCAACGCTGGCACGCTCTGTTGCTGTCATGGCTGCTCGCCAGCATGCCGCTGCTGGCGGCTGCCACGCCCGCTCGCTATACCCTCACCGCGCCGGATGGCGTGCCGATCGCCGTGCAGGAAACCGGCAATCCGGACGGCCGCCCCATCATCTTCGTGCACGGCCTGCTCGGCAGCCACCTGAGCTGGGAAGCACAGATGCACAGCCCGCAGCTGCAGCACTACCGCTTGATCAGCTATGACCTGCGTGGCCATGGCCTGTCCGGCAAGCCCGAGCGCGCCGATGCCTATCGCGACGGCCGCCGCTGGGCCGATGACCTGGCCACGGTGATCGCCGGCAGCGGTGCCCAGCAGCCGCTGCTGGTGGGTTGGTCGCTGGGTGCGGCGGTGATCACCAATTACCTGGCCATGCACGGTGACGCGGATATCGCTGGCGCGCTTTACGTGGGTGCGGTCATCGAGCTGCAACCCGCGCAGATCGTTGCGCATCCGCAGCTCTACGGTGAGCTGGTATCGCCGGAACTGCGCACGCGGCTGGACGCCGAACGCGCCTTCCTTGCCCTGTGCTTTGCCACCCCGCCGGCAGTGGAAACCTTCCAGCGCCTGCTCGCCAATGCCGCCCTGGCCTCGCCGCAGATGCAGTCCGCCGTACATGGCATGTCGCTGGACGCACCTGCAGGGCTGGGCGCGCTGCACAAGCCCTTGCTGCTGATCTATGGCGCACAGGATGCCCTGGTGCAGACCGGGCCGTCGCTGGCCCGCGCGCAGGCATTGAAGCCCTCGGTCACCCACAAGCTCTATGCCGACGCCGGCCACGCACCGTTCCTGGAACAGGCCGACCATTTCAACCGCGATCTGGCGGCCTTCCTGGAATCCACCCGCTGAGCACAACCGACGCCGCTGCTCAGGTCAGCGGCGTCATCACACCCTTGCGGTACGCCGGCCGTTGCTGCAGACGTGCATACCATGCCGCCAGATGCGGCAGCTCCGGGCGCTGGATCGGCATTTCAAACCAGGCGTAGATGAAGGCACCCAGCGGAATATCGCCCATCGCGAAGTGTTCGCCGGACAGCCAGGGCTGGGTCGCGAGTTCCGCATCAGCCAGGCTCAACAGTTCGCTACAACGCAACAGGGCAGCGGCAATCCGGACCTCGTCACGATCTGCCGGTGCCGTGCGTACCACGCCCCAGAACAGGTCACGGAAGGCCACCGCAAAGCTCGACGTAGTCCAATCCATCCACTGCTCGCTGCGCGCACGCACGATGGGATCGGCCGGATACAGCACATCCAGCGCATAGCGCGCGGACAGGTAACGCACGATGGCGTTGGACTCCCACACCGGCAGGCCATGGTCCTCGATCACCGGCACCAGTCCATTCGGGTTCATCGCCAAGTACTCTGCCGATTGCGTGCCACCAAACGCGCCACCCACCTCGATCGACTCATATGGCAAGCCAATTTCCTCGGCGCACCACAACACCTTGCGCACATTGCTGGAATTGCGCCGGCCCCATATCTTCAACATGCATCCACTCCTTTCAACTCAGGATTCCTCACGTGCGCCCTTGCGCGGCAGCGCGCGCACGGCCGACGCCTTGCCCGCGCGCTTGACCTCGAACAGGCCAGTGGCATCGATCAGCTCACTCAGTTTGCGATAGCCGTAATTGCGCGAGTCGAACGATGCGCGGTTGGCGATCTGGTTGCCGACCGAACTCAACAGCGCCCAGCCCTGTTCGTCTGCCGCCGCATCCACTGCGCCACGCAGCAGGTTGAGCAGACGCGTGTCACCGCGCAGCTCATGCGCGCTGCGCGGCTTGATTGGCGCTGCGGGCGGCTCTGCCGTTTCGGTAGACGTCGCTGCGGGCACCGCCGTGCTGGCGACGCTCGACTCGACAACCTCCTGCGTCTCGTTGCCCAAGGCTTCCAGATAGATGAACTTGGAGCAGGCGTTGACGAAGGCCAGTGGCGTCTTCTGCTCACCGAAACCATAGACTTTCAGCCCGTCGGTGAGGATGCGCATCACCAGCGGGGTGAAGTCGGCATCACTGGAGACAATCGCGAAGCCATCCAGGTTGCGCGCGTACAGCAGGTCCATCGCATCCACCACCATCGCCATATCCGATGCATTCTTGCCCTTGGAATAGGCGAACTGCTGGATGGGGCGGATGGCGAACTCATGCAGCACGCTTTCCCAGCCTTTCAGCCGCGGATTCTTCCAGTCGCCGTAGGCACGGCGTACGTTGGCCACGCCGAAGGCGGCCACTTCCACAAGGATCTCGTCGATCTTCGACGCAGGCGCGTTGTCGGCATCGATCAACAGCGCGATACGCTTCTCTGGCTCAGACACGGGGTGACTCCATGGCGGCAAGCTGACCGTCAGTATCGGTCATCGCTGTTTCAATGCACATCAATGCGATGATGGCCGCTGACAACCCGCCCCCACGGCCGGTTCACCGGCCCCCACCGGAGTACGTCATGCCGCAACACCCGCACCTGGTCGTCATCGGCGGAGGTTTCGCCGGGCTCTGGGCCAGCCGAGCGCTGGCCAAGGCCCCCCTGCGCATCACCTTGATCGACCGCCGCAACCATCATCTGTTCCAGCCCCTGCTCTACCAGGTGGCCACCGCCGGCCTGTCCTCACCGGACATCGCTGCCCCGCTGCGGCATATCCTCGGCAGGCAACGCAACATCGAGGTACGGCTGGGCGAAGTGGTAGCCATCGACAAGCACGCCAGGCAGGTGCAGCTCGGCGATGGCACCCAGATCGCTTACGACATGCTGCTGGTCGCCAGTGGCGCCACCCACGCCTACTTCGGCCACGACGAATGGGCGGCCGATGCGCCCGGGCTGAAGACCCTGGACGATGCGCTCTACCTGCGCCGCAAACTGCTGCTGGCCTTCGAGCGCGCAGAGGCCGAACCCGACCCGGCCAAACGCGCAGCCTGGCTGAGTTTTGCCATTGTGGGCGGCGGCCCTACCGGCGTGGAGCTGGCCGGCACGCTGGCCGAGATCGCCCGACATACCCTGAAGAATGAGTTCCGCCATATCAATCCGGCCGATGCCAAGGTGCGGCTGGTCGAAGCCGGGCCGCGGGTGCTGTCTTCGTTCCCGGAAGTGCTGTCGCTGAAGGCACGCCGCCAGCTGGAGAAGCTGGGCGTGGAAGTGCTAACCGGCACCCCCGTCAGCCATATCGACGGGCAGGGCTTCCAGCTTGGCGATACCCATGTGCCGGCGCGCACCGTGGTGTGGGCCGCCGGCGTCGCCGCCTCACCGCTGGCACGCACGCTGGACGTGCCGCTGGACCGTGCCGGCCGCATCCAGGTGGAACCGGACCTCACCATCCCCGGTCACCCGGAGATCTTTGCCGGTGGCGATCTGGTGTCGCTGATGCAGGCCAATGGCCGGCCGGTGCCGGGCGTGGCCCCGGCAGCCAAGCAGATGGGCAACCATGTGGCACAGGTGATCCGCGCACGCCTGGCCGGCAAGCCCGCACCGGCGCCGTTCCGCTACAACGACCAGGGCAACCTGGCCACCATCGGCCGCATGGCGGCCATCGTGCATGTCGGCAATCTGCAGCTGTCCGGGCTGCTGGCCTGGTGGTTCTGGCTGGCCGCCCACGTGTTCTTCCTGATCGGCTTCCGCAACCGGCTGGTGGTACTGCTCAACTGGGCGGTGGCTTATTGGAGCTACCAACGCAGCGCGCGCATCATCCTCGGCGATGCCGACGAGGATGATGGCAAGGAGCCCGCGGCGTGATCGGCGGTTGCGCCAGCGGCAATCAGCTGTTGCCGTTGGCGAACTGCTCGAATACTTCGCGCCCGGTGAGTTTGGGTGTCTGGTTGGCCAGATCGTAGTACGACGGCTTTTCGTCGATGAAGATCTGGCTGGCCAGCGTGAACGCCTGCTCGTGGAACAGGCCGGCCGGGACGAAGTACTCACCGGCCGGTACCAGCCGGTAATACAGGTGCGTGCCGCACTTTGAGCAGAAGCCGCGCTCGGCCCAGTCCGAGGAGCGGTAGGTGGCCAACGTGCTGCCGATCACCTGCACCTGGTCATCGCAATGTACGGCAAACAGCGGGCCACCGGACCACCGCCGGCACATGCTGCAATGACACAGACCGATCTCGGAACGATCGTTGGCGATCACTTCGATTGCACCGCACAGGCACTGTCCTTTCATCACGGGGTCCGTCTGCAAGAGGAATGCCGAATCTACACGGGAAAGACCCCCGGTAGTGCCGAGCCATG
>NZ_DLJW01000112.1:0-4066 GCF_002477705.1 Stenotrophomonas sp. UBA7606
GTCCACGGGTCCAGCTTCAGCTCGCCGGCGTTCTGGCCGGCAACGCGCAGGTCCGGGCGGGCGTGCATGTATCGTGCATCGGCACGGGCAAACCAGGTCGAGTTGATGTTCATGTCAACGCCGACCGTGCCGATCGCGCCCTTGGCGGTTTCGATGCCGACATGGTTGCCGGTGTCGCTCAGGCCGTTGATCTTCTCATTGCTGAAGTTCGACTCGTAGTAGCCCAGGCCAACGAACGGACGGAACACGTTGTCCGCCTGGCCGAAGTGGTACTGCGCGCTCAGTGCGATCGGCTGCTGCTCGACAGTGCCAGCCTTGGCGCCACCATCGGTGCGCACGCGGTGGTTGAACTTGTCGGCAGCGCCCCACAGTTCAACGGCGAAGTTGTCGTTGATGTAGTAGCTGGCGCTCAGCGTCGGTGCCGGGCCGCCATCGAACTTCTTCAGGCCGGTGGCCGGGTCATGCTTCGGCTGCAGCAGGGTCACGCCGCCAACCACGGCAAAGTGCTTGCCCGACGCGGTGTCGCCATTGCCATCCTGCGCGAAGGCAGTGCTGGACAGCGCCAGGGCGCCGAGGGTGGCAAGGCTCAGAATCTTGATGGAACGCATAACAAACTCCTCGTCTCTCTATCGGGACTATGTTTATCGAGGCCCTCGTATGGGGCGTGCAAACCCTAGCGATGGCAACATGAATCGCGCTGTACGCAGCGGCTTTTCGCATCGTGTACGTTCAGCAAAAAGCGGAGGAATCCCATTGCTTCGGCAATCAGTAGAAAAATTTCATTCACGATGTTGTGGTGCGCGTGATGACTGAAACACTGCTGCAAGGCCTCCCGGCGCAGCTAAATACGCAGTCGCGCGTGCTGGTACTGGGCTCGATGCCGGGCGCGGTATCACTGCACGAAGCGCAGTACTACGCGCATCCACGCAACCGCTTCTGGCCGCTGATGTCGGCGCTGTGTGGGGTTGATGTCGATGCAGGCTACGCGCAGCGTCTGTCCCAGCTGCAGCAGGCCGGGGTTGGGCTGTGGGACGTGATTGGCCAGTGCCGGCGCACTGGCAGTCTTGATGCCGCCATCGTGCGCGGCAGCGAGGTGGTCAATCCCTTGCCGCAGCTGTTGGCCGCGCATCCGGCCATCGCGGTGATCGCATGTAACGGCGCTGCCGCACACACTGCGTTCCAGCGGTGGGTACAACCGGCTTTGCCGCCTTTGGCGGCTGCGCTGCCGGTGCTGGCGCTGCCCTCCACCAGTCCGGCCAACGCGGCGTGGTCATTGCCGCGCCTGTTGCAGCAGTGGCGCCAGCTGCAGCCGTGGTTGCGGCCGCTGGCAGACGGAGCGGAGCGGGCCGTGCAAGGCTGACCGGGGCAGGACAGGGCGGACAGGGCAGCGGTCAGGAAAACGGCCTTGGGCCGGACAAATACGGGGTTGGACGGGCGCTGGCGTGCGGCTGTCCGGGGACATACGTATGCGAATTCACATGCAACGGTTGGCGCTGCGCCCCGCTAACGCCACAATAGAGAATTCCCTCACTGTTGCTGGAGTAGTTTCATGGCCGAAATCAAGGAAGCACTTGTCCCCGATATCGGTGACTACAGCGACATTCCGGTGATCGAAGTGCTGGTTGCCGTAGGCGATACGGTCAAGAAGGACCAGGGCCTGGTCACGCTGGAATCGGACAAGGCGACTATGGAAGTACCGTCGGCCTATGCCGGCGTGGTCAAGGAACTGAAGGTCAAGGTTGGCGACGGGCTGTCCGAGGGCAAGGTCGTGGCCCTGATCGAAGTCAGTGAAGAGGCCGCAAAGCCCGCCGCCGCTGCCGCGCCGGCTGCCCCGGCCAAGGTCGAAGCCGCTGCCGAGACCGGCACCAAGGTCGAGCCGGTGGCGGTTGCCCCGGTCGCCGACAAGCTGGCCCAGCGCGAAATCGCCCAGGAAGACTCGGTTACCACCAGCAAGCCGGCTACCCCGCCGGTGCAGTTCAATGCCGAAGGCGTGCTGCCGGCCAATGTGCCCTATGCCAGCCCGGCGGTGCGCGTGTTCGCCCGTGAGCTGGGCGTGGACCTGCAGCAGGTCAAGGGCACCGAGAAGGGCGGTCGCATCACCAAGACCGACGTGCAGAAGTTCGTCAAGGGCGCGCTGGCCGGCGGTGTTGCTGCCAGTGGCGGTGCCCCGGCGGCGGCCGGCGGCGGCCTGAACCTGCTGCCGTGGCCGAAGGTGGACTTCAGCAAGTTCGGCGAGACCGAAGTGGTGCAGCTGTCGCGCATCAAGAAGATCTCCGGCGCCAACCTGGCCCGCAACTGGGCGATGATTCCGCACGTCACCCAGTTCGACCAGGCCGATATCACCGACCTGGAAGCGCTGCGCGTGGCCCTGAACAAGGAGAACGAGAAGGCCGGCATCAAGCTGACCATGCTCGCCTTCCTGATCAAGGCCAGCGCCGCCGCGCTGAAGAAGTTCCCCGAGTTCAACGCCTCGCTGGATGCCAGCGGCGAGAACCTGACCCTCAAGAAGTACTTCAACATCGGTTTTGCCGCCGATACCCCGAACGGCCTGGTCGTGCCAGTGATCCGCGATGCCGACAAGAAGGGCGTGGTGCAGATTGCCCAGGAAACCGGCGAGCTGGCCAAGAAGGCACGCGACGGCAAGCTCGGCCCGGCCGACATGAGCGGTGGCTGCTTCTCGATCAGCTCGCTGGGTGGCATTGGCGGCACCGCCTTCACCCCGATCGTGAATGCGCCGGAAGTGGCCATCCTCGGCGTTTCCAAGTCGTCCATCCAGCCGGTCTGGAATGGCAAGGAATTTGCGCCGAAGCTGATGCTGCCGCTGTCGCTGAGCTACGACCACCGCGTCATCGACGGCGCCCTGGCGGCCCGTTTCACCACCTACCTGTCGCAGGTGCTGGCCGACATGCGGCGCGTGCTGCTGTGATGCCAGTGGCGCCGCGACGCGCCCTGCTGACGCTAGGGCTGGCTGCCCTGGCGGGCCCGGCACTGGCCGCCAGCCAGTGCCTGCCGGTGGTCGGTGAGGGTTGGCCGCCGGCGGTAGGCAACTACGGCCAAGCAGCGACCAGTCTGCTCGGCGGCCAGGCCGAAGACGGCCTGTCGCTGCTGGTGCTGCCGGCACGTGGGGTGGAATCGCAGGTGCTGCTGCGCCGCGACGCCGGCAACGGCCAGTGGATGGTGCTGGCCGGCATGGCCGACAAGCGCATCTACAACTGGAGCACGACGGCCGGTCGCGGTGGCGTCAACCTGCAACTCGACCAGGAGCCCGAGTTCGCCCAGGCACCGGTGCCCGATGCGCTGGCGCAGCGTCTGGTCGAGGTCTGGGGCAAGGCATTGGCCTCCCCGGAAGTGGCCGCGCGTGCGCCGGTCACCGAGGGTGAGGTGCTGTCCTTCACCGTCAACGGCGAGCGTTACAGCGGTCAGCGGCCGGGTTGCGGCCAGCTTGAAGCGCTGCAGGAACAGGCGGCGCTGTTGATCGAGCTGGCCCATAGCAAAGACAAAAAATACGAGAAGCGCTACGCCAACATCGAACGCGCGCTCGACAAGATGCATGACCGGTTCGTCGGCGATGCCGGCTGAGCCCACAGGAGAAAACAATGGCGACGATTGAAATCAAGGTTCCGGACATTGGCGACTACAACGACGTGCCGGTGATCGAGATTCTGGTGGCCGTGGGCGACACGGTGAAGAAGGACCAGGGTCTGGTCACGTTGGAGTCGGACAAGGCCACGCTGGAAGTGCCGTCCTCGGCTGCGGGTGTGGTCAAGGAAATCAAGGTCAAGCTCGACGACAAGCTGTCCGAGGGCGATGTGGTGGTGATCCTGGAAGCCGAAGGCGAGGGTGCTGCTCCGGCCGCAGCTCCGGCACCTGCCGCCGCACCTGCACCGGCTGCACAGCCTGCCGCTGCCGCCGCTCCGGCAGCGGTAAGTGCGCCGGTTGCCGCGGCTGCCCCGGCCGCCGCTACTGGCCCGATTGAGGTCAAGGTGCCGGACATCGGTGATTACCAGAACGTACCGGTGATCGAGATCCTGGTCGCCGTCGGCGACACGGTGAAGAAGGACCAGGG
>NZ_DLJW01000112.1:4181-14054 GCF_002477705.1 Stenotrophomonas sp. UBA7606
GGCGTGGTCAAGGAAATCAAGGTCAAGCTCGACGACAAGCTGTCGGTCGGCGACGTGGTGGTGGTGCTGGAAGGCGCCGCCGCTGCCGCACCGGCAGCGGCCAAGGCCGCCCCGGGCAGCAAGCCGCCGGTGACCCCGTCGCACCGCGCACCCGACCCGGCGATTGCCGCCAAGGCGCTGCCGTCCAGTGGCCGCACCGCCGACATCGAATGCCGCATCGTGGTGTTGGGCGCAGGCCCGGGCGGCTATACCGCTGCCTTCCGTGCTGCCGACCTGGGCATGGATACCGTGTTGATCGAGCGTTACGCCAGCCTCGGCGGCGTCTGCCTCAACGTCGGCTGCATCCCGTCCAAGGCGCTGCTGCACGCCGCTGAAATCATCGACCACGCCGCGCATGCCGACGAACTGGGCATCGAATACGGCGCGCCGAAGATCAGCCTGGACAAGCTGCGCGGCTACAAGGAAAAGGTCGTCGGTCAGCTGACCAAGGGCCTGGCCGGCATGGCCAAGCAGCGCAAGATCCGCACCGTGCACGGCCTGGCCAAGTTCATCTCGGCCAATGAGCTGGAAATCGTCGGCGACGACGGCAAGACCCAGCTGCTGCGCTTCGAGCAGTGCATCATCGCCGCCGGTTCGCAGGCGGTGAAGCTGCCGAACTTCCCGTGGGAAGACAAGCGCGTGATGGACTCCACCGACGCACTGGAACTGGCTGAGGTGCCGGGTTCGTTGCTGGTTGTGGGTGGCGGCATCATCGGCTTGGAAATGGCCACCGTGTACAGCGCCCTGGGTTC
This sequence comes from Stenotrophomonas sp. UBA7606, assembly GCF_002477705.1. Lineage (NCBI taxonomy): Bacteria > Pseudomonadati > Pseudomonadota > Gammaproteobacteria > Lysobacterales > Lysobacteraceae > Stenotrophomonas > Stenotrophomonas sp. UBA7606. The sequence goes on from NZ_DLJW01000112.1 coordinate 4,973, forward strand.
CAAGGTGACCGTGGTCGAGTTCATGGACCAGCTGATGCCGGGCGCCGACAAGGACCTGGTCAAGCCGCTGGCCGACCGCCTGAAGAAGCAGGGCATCGAAGTCCATCTGAAGACCAAGGCTTCCGGCGTGAGTGCCGACAAGAAGGGCATCACCGTCACCTTCGACGCCGCCACCGAAGGCGAGAAGCCGGCGATGGAAAGCGGCACGTTTGATCGCGTGCTGGTTGCCGTGGGCCGCTCGGCCAATGGCAAGAAGATCGATGCCGACAAGGCCGGCGTCGAAGTCACCGACCGCGGCTTCATTCCGGTCGATCGGCAGATGCGCACCAACGTGCCGCATATCTTCGCCATCGGTGACATCGTCGGTAACCCGATGCTGGCGCACAAGGCCACGCATGAGGGCAAGCTGGCGGCTGAAGTCGCCTTCGGCGAGAAGAAGGAGTGGGTGGCGCGGGTGATTCCGTCGGTGGCTTACACCAATCCGGAAATCGCCTGGGTTGGCGTCACCGAGACCGAGGCCAAGGCCAAGGGCCTGAAGGTGGGCGTGGCCAAGTTCCCGTGGGCGGCCAGCGGTCGCGCCATTGGCATCGCTCGCACCGAAGGCTTCACCAAGCTGATCTTCGACGAGGAAACCCATCGCGTGATCGGCGGTGCCATCGTCGGCGTACACGCCGGTGAGCTGTTGGCCGAGATCGGCCTGGCCATCGAGATGGGCGCCGAGGCCGAGGACATCGGCCACACCATCCACGCCCACCCGACCCTGAGCGAGTCGGTGGCGATGGCCTCGGAGATCTACGACGGCACCATCACCGATCTGTATATCCCGAAGAAGAAGTAATCGACACGACGCCCCTTTACCGGGGCGTCGTTGTTTTCGGCGGTTCAACGGAGCAAGGGAATGTTGCGGAAGAATGTGTTGCTTGGCGTATTGCTGCTCGTGGGCCCGGCGTTTGCCGAGGAGGGAGATCCTGAACTTGCCGCGGCCTTGCTGAAATGCCCGGGCGCAGCACCTTTCGTCGAGGCAGATCGATTGCGCGCGGAAGAGCGGAAGAACACGCGTAGCGACGCGGTGCCTTCGGAGCCGGCACTTCGCCAGCAGCTGCTGGACATGGCACGAGCTGACCAGCAGGCGCGCCAGGGCGAGTGGACGCGTCCTATGGTCGAGAAACTGCAGGCGGTGGATGCTGCGCATCTGCCGCGTATCAAGCAGATCGTGGCCACGCATGGCGGTCTGCCCAGTGCAGCGCAGGTCGGGAGCGATGCGGTTTCCGCCGCCTGGTTGCTGGTGCAGCATGCCGATGCTGACGTCGCGTTCCAGCGCCAGGTAGTGGGCAGCATTGAGCCCATGGTGCAGCGTGGTGAGATATCGGCGCACGATTTCGCGTTGCTGACCGACCGCGTACTGGTCAACAGCGGCGAGCTGCAGCGCTATGGCAGCCAGCTCCTGGCAGTCGATGGCCGTTGGCAGGCCAAGCCGATGGAGGCGCCGGAGCAGGTTGATCAGCGCCGCGCCGGCATCGGCCAGATGCCGTTGGCCGATTACATCTGCGTGGCGACGCAGATGTTTCCGGTGCCGCCTGCCGCGGCACCACCTCAGAACTGATCCCGGGCACGCCGGGCTGCCCCTGTCGCGGTGTCGGTAGTTCCAAGCAACGCCCCGCCTGTCGGGGCGTTGTTGTTTCCTGACCCCGGCCAGTTGCTCGCCCCGCAGGCTTGGCGCAAGCTGGCGCCGCTGGACCCTGACGCCACCCATTCCCCGGGGAACGATGATGCGAACCAGGATGCGCGTGCCAGCCCTTGCGCTGGTCGTTGTCGGTGTTTGTGTATCCATGGTGGCGCACGCTGGAACCAGCGTGGTCAGTGCCGCACGTCTGTTGGACGTGCGCAGCGGCCGATATGTGCAGCAACCCCAGATCGAGATCGTCGATGGCAGGATCAGCCGCATCGGCCGCGCCGGCGATCCGCTGCCCGCCGGTGCCGAGCACATCGACCTGGGCGCGCGCACCCTGCTGCCGGGCCTGATCGACATGCATGTGCACCTGACCATCGATCCCACCCTGGGCGGCTACCAGGGGCTGGAATACACCGACAACTTCTGGACCGTGGTGGGCGTGGTCAATGCGCGGCGCACGCTGCGCGCGGGCTTCACCACGGTGCGCAATCTCGGTTCGGCCGGCTTCGATGATGTGGCCTTGAAGCAGGCCATCGAGGCCGGTTACATCGATGGGCCGCGTATCGTGCCGGGCACCTTTGCGATTGGCGCTACCGGTGGGCATTGCGACGGTGGTGGCCTGCCGCCAGCGGTGACCGTGCCCAATCCCGGTGCGGCCGACGGCCCGGACGCGATCCGCGCCACGGTGCGCAAGCTGCGCAAATTCGGGGCCGAGGTGATCAAGTTCTGCGGCACTGGCGGGGTGATGTCCAAGGGGACGACGCTGGGCGAGCAGCAATACAGCCAGGAGGAGATGCAGGCGCTGGTGGAGGAGGCGCACCGGCTGGGCATGAAGGTGGCGGTGCATGCGCATGGCAGCAGCGGCATCAACGCGGCCATCCGCGCCGGTACTGACACCATCGAGCATGCCAGCCTGGCCGATGCGGAGTCATTCAAGTTGGCGCGCGCGCAGGGCACCTGGTTTTCGATGGATATCTACGGCAGTGATTACATCCTTGCCGAGGGTGAGAACAATGGCTTGTTCGCCGAGTCGCTGCAGAAGGAGCGGCAGGTGGGACGCAAGCAGCGCGAAACCTTCCGCGATGCGCATGCGGCCGGCGTGCGGATGGTGTTTGGTTCCGACGCGGGTGTGTACCCGCATGGAGACAACGCCCGTCAGTTCGGCAAGATGGTGGAGTGGGGCATGACGCCGTTGCAGGCGATCCGTGCGGCGACGCTTGATGCGGCCGAAGCACTGGGGCGGCAGACGGACGTCGGGGCGTTGGAAGTGGGGCGCTTCGGCGACATGCTCGCGGTCGACGGCGATCCGTTGCAGGACGTTGCGGTGCTGACGCGACCGGCGGCGGTGGTGAAAGGCGGGCGCTTGTTGCAGCCCTAGGGCGTGTAGCCCCTCTCCCGCATGCGGGAGAGGGGTTGGGGTGAGGGTGCTTGTGGGCGCAGCGGTGCTGCGTTTGCGGCCTTGCCGGTAGAGCCTCTGCCGAGCATGGCTCGGCACTACATGCCGCGCTCCCGTTCTTTGGAAGAGGGGCTTGGCGCAGCGGTGCTGCGTTTGCGGCATTGCCGGTAAAGCCTCTGCCGAGCATGGCTCGGCACTACATGGTCCTCTGGCGCTTGCGGGAGGGCCGCTTCTAGAACGACAGGCTCACGCCCGCCACCGGGCCCTTGAACTCCTGCTTCAGGCCGATGACGCCATCGCTGCCCTTCTGGTCCACGTCCAGCTTGAACCAGTCGTAGCCGGCGAAAATGCCGAAGTTCGGGTTGAAGTTGTATTGCACGATCGCATTGGCGCGGCTCAGGTCACCCTTGTAGTCATCGAAGTTGCCCCAGCTTGTGTTGAGGTATTGGCCCTGCAGGTTGATCAGCCAATGCTCCGAAGGCGTGAAGCTCAAGCGCGCGCCAACCACCGGCGCGATGCCGTCGGCCTTCTCGTTGAGGAAACGGCCCTGATAGACATCGCCTACATCGGCGTAGGCGTCGGCACTGATCTTGGCGTACTCGGCACCGAGCTGCAGGCCCAGATCGAAACGATCGCCATCAATCACCGAGTAGTCGTAGACCAGGGTTGCCACCTGGTATTTCAGTTCGCCCTTGACGAAGCTGCCGGCTGGCACCGTGGTGTCGCCCCAGCTGATGCCTTCGTCCAGCGTCTCACGGCGGTCCTTGTCGTACTTGAAATAGTCGAAGATCAGCCGCTGGCGATCGCTGATGCGGAACAGGCCGTCCACGCGCGGCTCCCATTCCTTGCCGCCCAGGCTGAAATCCTCGGACAGATTGATGTCCTGGCCGGCAACCGTGGTGCTGCCACGGATGGTGTTGTCGGTGTCGATGTTCATTGCGCCCAGCCGCAAGGTGAAACGCGGATCTTCTTCGGCAGCGCTGGCGGTGGTGGCAAATACACCCAGCGCGAGCAGGCAGGGTGCGAGGGTCGGCAGGAAGTGGGGGCTTCGCATCGTGTCAGGTACTCCATGTTGCAGGAGCAATCGACTATCGCCGATGGCGCGTGCCCATGCCGTGATCGATGCGTGCATGCGATGTGCACGGTGTGCTGTGTGCAGAGTGCGAGCAGGCGAAAGTTGCGGTGAGGTGGTGCCGTAGGGGACGGACGGCACCACCTCACCCTGTCCGCTGCCGGCATCGACGAGGTATCCGCGGCGGACAGGGGTAGGACCAGCACCACTTGCGGAAGTTCCCGGTGCTGCGCTGCAATATTTCCGGGTTGGCCGAGGCCCCGGAACAAGGGGCTTATCACAAAAAAACGTGATTTTGCGGCCACTTGCATAGTCAAATGGGGGACAAGTGGCGGTTGTCTCGCAAAATGTCCCACTGCTATACTTTCGCGGCTCGACGAGACGCCTTTGCGCGGTTCGGCTCTTCCCTTTACCTATGCAGGACACTTTGACGTGCTGAACTCCGTTGACGCGGGTCGGCGACTGATGTTGCGCGCCGCGGTCTACCCGCTGGCCGCAGTGGTGGTCCTGGCTCTGGCCTTCCTGTTCATGGGGCCAAAGTACGCACTCGGCGCGCTCGTGTCGGGGGTGGCCGTGGTAGCGGGGTCGGCGCTGGCGGCATGGGTAGGGCTCGGTGGCGGCGTTCAGGCCGCTGGTTCAGCAATGGTCCGCCTGTTCGTGGGGTTCGTGCTGAAGCTTGTGTTGATCGTTGTCGTGCTGGGAATGGCTTTTTTCTGGTGGCGACTTCCTCCTTTGGCCCTGCTGGCGGCAATTCCAGTGGCGCTGATGTTCCAGGTTCTGGCCCTGGCCAGACGTTGATTCACTCATAAAGGTTCCGGACACATGGCGGGCGAGGCTCTAACTCCTACCACGTACATCCAGCATCACCTGCAGAATCTGACCGCCAAGGTCGGGGACGGCGGTAGCTTCTGGACGATCCACGTCGATACCATCGTCACCGCGGTCCTGATGGGCCTGCTGATGGTGTTCGCCTTCTGGATGGCAACCCGCAAGGCCACGGCAGGTGTGCCGGGCAAGTGGCAGGCCTTCGTCGAGATCTGCCTGGAGTTCGTTGACCGCCAGGCCAAGGACACCTACCACGGCAAGAGCAAGCTGATCACGCCCATCGCGATCACCATCTTCTTCTGGATCCTGTTGATGAACCTCATCAAGATGATCCCGGCCGATTTCATCGCCAAGCCGCTGGAACTGGCAGGCATCCACTACTGGAAGCCGGTGCCGACCGCCGACGTCAATGCCACCCTGGGCATGTCGATCAGCGTGTTCATCCTGATGATCTTCTTCGCGCTGAAGTCCAAGGGCATCGGCGGCTTCATCAAGGAATTCCTGACGGCCCCGTTCGGCAAGTGGATGATGCCGTTCAACCTGATCCTCAACATCGTCGAGTGGCTGAGCAAGCCGATCTCCCTGGCGATGCGACTGTTCGGCAACATGTTCGGCGGCGAGATCGTCTTCCTGCTGATCTGGGTGCTGGGCGGCGCCGGTGTATTCGGTGCCGTTGCCGGTGGCGTGTTCGGCCTTGGCTGGATGCTGTTCCACCTGCTGGTGATCCCGCTGCAGGCCTTCATCTTCATGATGTTGACCATCGTGTACTTGAGCCTGTCGGAAGACAGTCACTAAAGTTACAAGCTTCACCCAGTTTCAACCTTCATCCGTTTCATCACCCTTAGCTACTTAAAGTTCCTGGAGATAACCATGTACTTCGCCGTCCTGACCAACCTCGCCCAAGTTCAGAGCTCCACCGCCCTTGCCGTCGGCATCATGATCGGCCTGGCCGCGCTGGGCGCCGGCCTCGGTCTGGCCATCATGGCTGGTAAGTTCCTGGAATCGGCCGCTCGCCAGCCGGAACTGATCCCGGTCCTGCAGGTCCGCATGTTCATCACCGCCGGCCTGATCGACGCCGCATTCATCATCTCGGTCGCCGTTGGCCTGCTGCTGGCCTTCGCCAACCCGCTGGCTGCTGCCCTGCTGGCCGAAGCCGCCAAGCTGGCCGGCTGATCCAGCTGCAGTGAGACGGTCGGGTGCCTGCTGGCACCCGACTTCGGATGAAGGTTCGGTTGTGCCGCCACGGCGGCACGACCACCCCCGACACCAGCGATCGAGCTAATTCATGAATATCAATCTCACCCTCTTTGCACAGGCCCTGGCCTTTGCTTTGCTGATCTGGATCATCGCGACCAAGATCTGGCCGCCGTTGTTGAAGGCCATTGAAGAGCGCCAGCAGAAGATCGCTGAGGGCTTGGCCGCTGCCGACCGCAGCCAGAAAGACCTGGCCCAGGCGGAAGTGAAGGTCAACGAGGCGCTGAAGGAAGCCCGTGGCAAGGCCAACGAGATCATCGACCAGGCGCATGCCCGTGCGAACCAGATCGTTGAAGCCGCCAAGAACGAAGCCATCGCCGAAGCCAACCGCCAGAAAGAACTGGCCCAGGCTGAAATCGACGCTGCCGCCAACCGTGCCCGCGAAGATCTGCGCAAGCAGGTGTCCGCCCTGGCCGTGACCGGCGCCGAAAAGCTGCTCAAGCGCGAAATCGATGCCAACGCCCACAAGGCGCTGCTCGACGAGCTGGCTGCGGAGATCTGATCGATGAGCCAGGCCCTCACGCTTGCCCGCCCGTACGCCCGCGCCGCTTTTGCGATTGCGCGTGAGGAAGGCAAGTTCGCGCCGTGGTCGGACGCGCTTGCGTTCTCCGCCCGCGTTGCAGCCGATCCGCGCGTGTCGGCCTTGCTGTCGAATCCGCAGCTGAGCCGCGGCGATGCCGTCGCCCTGCTGACCCCGGACGCGACCAGCGAGACCTACGGTCGCTTCCTGGCCCTGCTGGCCGAAGGCCGCCGCCTGCAGCAACTGCCGGAAATCTCCGGTCTGTTCGAGCAGCTGCGCGCTGAAGCCGAACACGTGGTCAAGGCCACCGTCACCTCGGCCGCCGAACTGTCGGGCGAGGAACTGGACAAGATCAAGGCTGCGCTGCGCAAGCGTTTCGGCCGCGACGTCGAGGTATCGACCGCGGTGGACGCTTCGCTGATCGGCGGCGCCGTGATCGATGCCGGCGACGTGGTCATCGATGGCTCGCTCAAGGGCAAGCTGTCGCGCCTGCAGACCGCGCTCGCACACTGAATTCACATTACCGTCCGGCCCCAAGCCGGCACTAGGACTTGACGATGGCTACCACGCTCAACCCCTCTGAAATCAGCGAACTGATCAAGACCCGCATCGAGAAGGTCGCCCTGTCCGCGGAATCGCGCAACGAAGGCACCGTCACCAGCGTGTCCGACGGCATCGTGCGCATCTTCGGTCTGGCCGACGTGATGCAGGGCGAAATGATCGAACTGCCGAACAACACCTTTGCCCTGGCACTGAACCTGGAGCGCGACTCGGTCGGCGCCGTGGTCCTGGGCGACTACCAGAACCTGCGCGAAGGCGACGTGGCCAAGACCACCGGCCGCATCCTGGAAGTGCCGGTTGGCCCGGAAATGCTCGGCCGCGTTGTCAACGCGCTGGGTGAGCCGATCGACGGCAAGGGCCCGCTGGGCACCGCGCTGACCGCACCGGTGGAGCGCGTTGCCCCGGGCGTGATCTGGCGCAAGTCGGTCGACCAGCCGGTGCAGACCGGTTACAAGTCGGTCGACTCGATGATCCCGATCGGCCGTGGCCAGCGCGAGCTGATCATCGGTGACCGCCAGACCGGTAAGACGGCCATGGCGATCGACGCCGTGATCAACCAGAAGGGCACCGGCATCAAGTGCGTGTACGTCGCGATCGGCCAGAAGGCCTCGACCGTTGCCAACATCGTGCGCAAGCTGGAAGAGAACGGCGCCCTGGCCCACACCGTGGTCGTGGCTGCCACCGCTTCCGAATCGGCTGCGATGCAGTACATCAGCGCCTACGCTGGCTGCACCATGGGTGAGTACTTCATGGACCGCGGCGAAGACGCCCTGATCGTGTACGACGATCTGTCCAAGCAGGCTGTTGCCTACCGCCAGATCTCGCTGCTGCTGAAGCGCCCGCCGGGCCGCGAAGCCTACCCGGGTGACGTGTTCTACCTGCACTCCCGCCTGCTCGAGCGTGCAGCTCGCGTGTCGGAAGAGTATGTCGAGAAGTTCACCAACGGCGCCGTCACCGGCAAGACCGGTTCGCTGACCGCACTGCCGATCATCGAGACCCAGGCTGGCGACGTTTCCGCGTTCGTTCCGACCAACGTGATCTCGATCACCGACGGCCAGATCTTCCTGGAAACCGACCTGTTCAACGCCGGTATCCGTCCGGCCGTCAACGCCGGTATCTCGGTGTCGCGCGTCGGTGGTTCGGCCCAGACCAAGATCATCAAGAAGCTGTCCGGCGGTATTCGTATCTCGCTGGCCCAGTACCGTGAGCTGGCTGCGTTCGCGCAGTTCGCTTCCGACCTTGACGAAGCTACCCGCAAGCAGCTGGAGCGCGGTCAGCGCGTCACCGAGCTGATGAAGCAGAAGCAGTACGCACCGATGTCGATCGCCGACCAGGCGCTGTCGATCTACGCCGTCAACGAGGGCTTCCTCGACGACGTGCCGGTCAACAAGCTGCTCTCGTTCGAAGCCGGCCTGCACGCCCACTTCGCCAACACCGCAGGTGAGTTGACCTCCAAGATCAACAGCACCGGCGCCTGGAACGACGACATCGAAGCTGCCTTCAAGAAGGGCATCGCCGATTTCAAGAGCACCGGCACCTGGTAAGAGCGTATGTAGAGCGGAGCCTTGCTCCGCTTCACACTGATAAAGCGGGGCACAGCCCCGCTCTACGGGAATAAGAGATGGCAAGCGGACGCGAAATCAAAACCAAGATCAAGAGCGTGCAGAACACCCGCAAGGTGACGCGCGCGCTCGAAATGGTCTCGGCCTCCAAGATCCGCAAGGCGCAGGATCGGATGAAGACCTCGCGTCCGTACGCGCAGGCGATGAAGCAGGTGATCGG
>NZ_DLJW01000116.1:0-12320 GCF_002477705.1 Stenotrophomonas sp. UBA7606
AACCAGGCCAACCTGTCGGCACAGGGCATCCCGCAGATCGCCTGCGTGATGGGCAGCTGCACGGCCGGCGGCGCCTACGTGCCAGCAATGAGCGATGAGACCGTCATCGTCAAGGAACAGGGCACGATCTTCCTCGGTGGCCCGCCGCTGGTGAAGGCCGCCACCGGCGAAGTGGTCAGCGCCGAAGAACTCGGTGGCGCCGACGTGCATACGCGCATCTCCGGTGTTGCCGACCACATGGCCGACAACGATCTGCAGGCGCTGGCACGGGTGCGTTCCATCATCGCCAACCTGAACTGGCGCAAGCCCGATGCAGGCATTGGGCTGCAGGCCAGCGAGGCGCCGCTGTTCGACGCGCAGGAACTTTACGGCGTGATTCCCAGCGACACCCGCAAGCCCTATGACGTGCGCGAGGTGATCGCGCGCATCGTCGACGGTTCGCGCCTGGATGAGTTCAAGCCACGTTACGGCAACACCCTGGTTACCGGCTTCGCGCATGTGCATGGCCATCCGGTTGGCATCATCGCCAACAACGGCATCCTGTTCTCCGAATCGGCGCTCAAGGGCGCGCACTTCATCGAGCTGTGTTGCCAGCGCAATATCCCCTTGCTGTTCCTGCAGAACATCACCGGCTTCATGGTCGGCCGCAAGTACGAGCACGGCGGTATCGCCAAGGATGGTGCCAAGCTCGTCATGGCGGTGGCCAATGCGCGCGTGCCCAAGTACACGGTGGTGATCGGTGGCTCGTTCGGTGCCGGCAACTACGGCATGTGCGGGCGGGCGTATTCGCCGCACTTCCTGTGGATGTGGCCGAATGCGCGGATCGGGGTGATGGGCGGCGAGCAGGCCGCCAGTGTGTTGGCCACGGTCAAGCGCGACGGCATCGAGGCCAAGGGTGGGGCGTGGTCGGCCGAAGAGGAGGATGCGTTCAAGCAGCCGATCCGTGACCAGTTCGAGCAGCAGGGTCATCCGTATTATGCGAGCGCGCGTTTGTGGGATGACGGGGTGATTGATCCGGCGGATACGCGGCGGGTGCTTGAGCTCGCCTTGGCTGCCAGTCTCAATGCGCCTGTGCAGGACACGCGGTTTGGTGTGTTCCGGATGTGATTGACCCCATGCGCTTTTTTGAAGAAAGAGCGTTGAATCAAGAGCTTTCGCCCCCCTTCGGGAAGCGAGTTACTTCTCTTTGCTCGTGCAAAGAAAAAGTAACCAAAAGAAGCGCCCTTTCAACAGCCGAATGGCTGGTCAAGCACGCCCTGCCTGCGCGCCCAGCACGCTCCGCGTGCCGGGTTCACTCCACCGGTGGGGTTTTTCGACACGACATCCCTGTCGTGGCGAAAAACGACGCGCATCCATGCACGTCGCCCTTCGGGTATTCCCCACCGGTTCCGTCGCTGCGGAAGGGACCCGGCAGAGCAAAAGCAAGTTCAAGAGCAACAGCAACAACAACGGCGAAAGCCCTCGGCTACTTCCCTGCCCGCGCGGCACATCGTGGATAAGACAATGTTCAACAAGATCCTGATCGCCAATCGTGGTGAAATCGCCTGCCGCGTTATTGCTACCTGCCGTCGCCTTGGCATCGCTACCGTCGCTGTGTACTCGGATGCCGATCGCAATGCGCGGCATGTGCGCCTGGCGGACGAGGCTATCCATATCGGTGCTGCACCGGCTGCCGAAAGCTATCTGCGCGCCGATGTGATCCTGGACGCCGCGCGCCGCAGCGGTGCCCAAGCCATCCATCCGGGTTATGGCTTTCTCTCCGAGAACGCAGGCTTCGCCCGCGCCTGCGCAGAGGCCGGCATCGTCTTCATCGGGCCGCCGGCCAGCGCCATCGATGCCATGGGCGACAAGAGCTCGGCCAAGGCGCTGATGCAGACCGCCAACGTGCCGCTGACGCCGGGCTACCACGGCGAGCGCCAGGAGCCCGAGTTCCTGCGCGCGCAGGCCGACGCCATCGGCTACCCGGTACTGATCAAGGCCAGCGCTGGCGGTGGTGGCAAGGGCATGCGCAAGGTCGAGGCCAGTGCCGACTTTGAAGCCGCGTTGGCCAGCTGCCAGCGTGAGGCGCAGGCGTCGTTCGGCAATGCGCATGTGCTGGTGGAGAAGTACGTCGAGCGCCCGCGCCATATCGAGATCCAGGTGTTCGGCGACAGCCACGGCAATGTCGTCTATCTGTTCGAGCGCGACTGTTCGGTGCAACGCCGTCACCAGAAGGTGCTGGAAGAGGCACCCGCGCCCGGCATGACTGCCGAGCGTCGCGCTGCCATGGGCAAGGCCGCTACCGATGCCGCGCGCGCCGTGGGCTATGTCGGGGCCGGCACGGTGGAGTTCATCGCCGGCCCCGACGGTGATTTCTATTTCATGGAAATGAACACCCGCCTACAGGTGGAGCACCCCGTCACCGAACTGATCACCGGTACCGACCTGGTCGAATGGCAGCTGCGCGTGGCCGCCGGTCAGCCCTTGCCGAAAGCGCAGGACCAGCTGCAGATACATGGCCACGCCATCGAAGCCCGCCTGTACGCCGAAGACGCCGACCGCGGCTTCCTGCCCTCCACCGGCACCCTGCGTCATCTGCGCCTGCCACAGCCCAGCGCCAATGTCCGCATTGATGCCGGCGTGGAACAAGGCGATGCCATCACCCCGTACTACGATCCGATGATCGCCAAGCTCATCGTCTGGGACGTGGACCGCGACCGCGCCCTGCAGCGCATGCAGCAGGCCTTGGCGCAGTGCCAGGTCGTCGGTGTTACCACCAATGCCGCCTTCCTGCGCCGGCTGGTGATGACCGATTCGTTCTGCACCGCCAACCTCGATACCGCGCTGATCGAGCGCGAGCGCGACGCGCTGGATATCCACCACGTCGCCGCCGGTGACAATGACTGGGCGCTGGCCGCCGTGCTTGCGGTAGCCAGCGACGAATCTCGCAGCAGCGATGTTTCACCGTGGGCAATCGCCGACAGCTGGCGTATCACTGGCCATGCGGCACGCTTGGTGACCCTGGAGCACCTGGACCAGCGCAAGCAGCTGCAGGTACGCGACTGTGCCAACGGCTGGCAAGTGCAGTTGGGCGATACCACCATCAATGTGAGCGGGACATGCAGCAGCGCCGGCTACGCCCTGCAGCTGGGTGAACGCCTGCAGCGTGGCAACGCCATTCGCGAGGGCAATACGCTGTACGTGTTTGGCAGCGACCAGCAGCAACGCTTCAACATCCACGACCCGGTCGCCGACGCCGACAACAGCAACGACCACGGCGGCAGCCTGCTGGCACCGATGCCCGGCCGCGTCGTCACCCTGCTTGTGCAGCCGGGCACCACCGTCAGCCGTGGCACGCCGCTGCTGGTGATGGAAGCAATGAAGATGGAGCACACCCTGCAGGCACCGGCCGATGGCACCGTGCAAGGCTTCCGTGCGAAAGCCGGTGACCAGGTAGCCGATGGTGCGGTGCTGGTGGATTTCGAGGCAACGTAAGGCAGGTCATCAAGGTAGCGCGTCCGTCGCTGCGTGCATTGCATGCTGCTCAGCCAATCGACCCGGGCCGCCGCCCCGGGTGCTGGCCGTTACCTGGGTTTGCCGCGAGCGACCAAGCGGATCGAACTCCGGCGTGACCAGGGTATCGGCACGCCAGCCAAAGCCGGACACTGCCAGCGCCCCTTGCTGCATCGGGTCGGTCCCCAACAGCGTCTCAATCTCATGTTCGTTGATCGCCGCTGTGACAAAAGCGCCCAACCCCTGCGCGGTGGCCGCCGTGTACAGCGCCTGGGAAACATGACCTGCATCCAGACACACCGCACGGTACGCCTTGGTGTGATTGCGATACTTCCAGAAGTTGCGACCAAAGCGACAGGTGAGCACCACCAGCACCGGTGCGGTCGCAAACCAGTCCTGGCCCGCCAGCAGCTGTAGCGCGAACTGCGCGATATCGTCGGGCTGACGGGTTGTGGCCGCCAGCTCATGGCTTACCGCATGGTAGTGGTAGAGCCCCGCCGTGAGTCCTTCGACATTCTGCACCACCAGATACGCCTCGACAGGATGCAAGCCACCTGCGGAAGGCACGTTCTTCTTCAGGAACCGCACGCCAGGCTCGGTCTCTACCTGCCCCTGCGCCATCAACACCTGTTGCAGAAGCAGGCTCACCAACGCCAGCGACAGCGGACGTGCAGGATCGAAATTCCGGCAGGTAGTACGACGTGACAGTGCCAGTGCGGCCGGATCATCCTCCACCGTGTGCAAGCGGTACGCATTGTGCTGTCGCGGCAGCGCTTCCAGTGGGGGCTTGCCCAGCTTGCGCACAAGGTCATCTGCAGTAACCATCTGATTGCGCCGCATCTCCAGAGCACTGTCCACGTCATGCCATCGTGCATGCCTGTGATGGATCGCCGCCAATGGCCACCACGGCACTTCACGCAGTCGTGCATCGGCTTCCCAGGCCTGGCCCGTTGCCGTGTTCTCCAGGAACAGCAATCCGAGCGCGAGCAGAGACTGCACCAGCACTTGCTGCGCTTCCTGCCCCGGCATGTCCTGCCATACGCCCGGGCTGCATGAAAAAAGGAAAAGGCATTGCTCCTCGTCCACCACGCAGGGCTGGTCCAGGTGCGCCGCCAGGACCTGCAGCTGCCTGCGCACATTCAAGCCCGCACCCCCAGCAAATACCTGGTGCACGGAGAAGTCCACTTTCTCCACCGGCATCACGGCCAGAATGTGGCAACGACGGAATTTCACAACGGCCTCTCCATGCAAAAGAACAGCAGAAAACGCGCATCTTACGACCCGGTGCAGCCAGTGGTCGGCTCAAGAGAATCGCGTGAGCACCGCTATTATTCTTTCATGCGCGGCATCCAAACCAGCACCATCATCAACTGACAACGACAACCATGAACACAAACAAGCCCCCCCTGTCTGCCGCCGATGCGGAAAAGCTGCTCGACTTTCTCTGTTCCGATGATGGCTTCCGCGAGAAGTTCGCACTCGACCCTGCCGGTGCCATGGCGCTTGTCAGCAGCGAGGCCGCTGCTGCCTGCGAGACCTGTGAGTTCAGCGGGCCGCTGGCAAGCAAGGAAGAGTTCCAACATGCCCGTGCCCAGTTGATGGAGCACCTGGCCGCTTCGGCGGCATTTTTTGTTCCCTACTGCTTCATGAGCGGGAACGACCCGTCGTCAGCGCCCAACGGGGCTTGATGTCACTGCGCCCGCTCCAGGCGGGCGCGCCTTACGTCAGCCACGTTCAAGGCAAGCAGCGCATAAGTGCCGGCGTTCTCCGTATAGGCCAGGCCACGCTGTGCAGCAACCCATCCGTGCTCGTGACCCGCCGCCGCGACGTTGCCGTTACGCGCATGCAGGGCCTGCAGCTGCACATGCAGCTGGATCAGCTCGGTTCCATCCACCTGCCCCTGCAGCTGCCCGATCATCCCGGACAGCCGTGCCGGGTCGGCTTCAGCCCCAGCCTGTACCAGGCCAACCAACTGCCGCGCGCGGCGCTCGTCGACCTGCGTGGCCATCGCCATCATGCGCGGCAGCCATGCAGCAACCAGCGCGTCATGCTCGGAGCGCTGCGCCAGGTACAGCGTGGCAGCCGCCATGAACGCCCAGTCGCCGGCATCCCCGGCCTGCCCGCTGGTGGCGTTGCGATGGAACAAGATCAACCACCGCTCGAACTCCGCCGCAGCCGGCGCGCCATCGGATAACAGACGCAGTGCCAGCGACTGCAGGTCAAATGTGCTGCAAACAGAGTCCCCCAACTCGCACAACAAGCGTGCCTTGCGCGCGTGTTCCCGTGCAGCGGCCAGATTGCCCTGGTCAACAGCCACGGCAATGCGTTCCAGCCACGCAGGCGTGGAGCTTTCGGGGATGGCAGCAAGCACACGCCATGCCCCGTCAAAGTCATCCACCGCCGCCATCGCAGCCGCCAACTCACGATCCGGCGGCCCTCCCATCGCACTGGCCTGCTGGAAGGAGGTCAGTGCTTGCTGGTTTTTGTTCTGTGCAAGCTCCAGGCGCGCCAGATGCCGGAGCGATACCGTCCGCATGGGGTTCTGCGGTACCAGGGCAAGGCGTACCTCGCGTTCGGCCTCCGCATATCTGCCCAGACTGAACAACGCACCCGAACGGTTGTGATGGGCCGTATGGAAATCGGGGTACAGGTCGCCGAGCAATTTCCAGCGATGCGCAGCCTCGACCGCGCCAGCACCCGAGAGCTCGGCATTCCAACTATCCAGGTAGAGCTGATCCCGTGCGCTCAGGTTGGCCCGGTGGGAGGCTGCCTGCGCGAGCAGATCGCGCGCTCGGGCAAAGTCGCCTTTTGAAGAGGCCACCCGCATCTGCCCCATGTAGGCCGCCGCGAAATCCGGATCCAGCCGCGCGGCCTGTTCGAAATGCCCCAAGGCGTCATCGCGGCGATTGTCCGCATAGGCATTCAGTCCTACCGAATAGGCATGCAGTGCATCGAGGCTGCTGGTCGCAACCCGGGGCAAGGGAGCCGAGTGACTGGTAATCTCCGCCAGTGCTTCGCCCAGGTGTCGTCGCAGCCGGTTGGCCACCTTGTCCGTGGACACCAGCGAGGACTCCAAGCCATTGCCATCCACATGCTCGGAGTAAACCGTCTTGCCGCTCGCCGGGTCGATCACGTCCAGCGTGACCCGCAGTTTTCCGTTCACTTCGCGCACCGATGGCAGGATAAGGGCCCGGGCCCCTTCCCGCACTGTCAGCTCGATCGCAGTGGCGCGATCCATCATCTGGGTGGGGTCACGCCGCATCTGCTGCAAGGTTTCCCGAGTCTTCAGGTCACTGAGCACGTTTACATAGCGGGATTGCTCCAGGCTCATGCGCAGTGCTTCACGCAGCGCGTCAGACAACCGGGGGTCCTCGGTTGCATTGGTGAAGCCGCCCACCACCACCCAGTCCCGTTCGCCAAAAGCGATCGCTGGTTCGGGCCGTACCAGCACCCAGGTCAGCACAACCAACCCGGCCAGCAGTGCCATCTCCGCAATCAAGGCCGCCGGCCGACGCCACAGCGGCAGCGCGCGCCATGCCTTGGATGACCGCACTGGCATGCGCAATGGTGCCCGCCCCGGCGCTCCCACCTCGAACACTTCCTGCACCGTGGGCAGGCCCTTGAAATACCAGCGACCATGCGACTTCCACTGCAGCTGTGCGCCACGCTCGCCCAGTTCATGCTGGCCGCCCCGCAGCAACGACTCGGCCACCGCCGACACCAGGATCTGGTTGGGCCGTGCCAATGCCATCAGGCGTGCAGCCGTTGGCTTGGCCACGCCTTCCACTTCCAATGGCTTGGCACCGGCAGTCACCGCCGCTTCGCTGTTCTGCCAGGCCAGCACGTAGCCGACGTGGATACCGACGCGGGCGCGCAGCGGTAGCCGCTGTTC
Source organism: Stenotrophomonas sp. UBA7606 (assembly GCF_002477705.1). Taxonomy (NCBI): domain Bacteria; kingdom Pseudomonadati; phylum Pseudomonadota; class Gammaproteobacteria; order Lysobacterales; family Lysobacteraceae; genus Stenotrophomonas; species Stenotrophomonas sp. UBA7606. The sequence continues at coordinate 7,385 of NZ_DLJW01000116.1, forward strand.
CAGCCCCAGCCGTTCGAGCTCCTCCAGATAGGCCAGCGCGAACCCCAAGCCCTGGGTAGGTGCCTCGAACAGCAGCAGCATGCCGTCGGAACGGTCAATCAGGCGTCCGTTCCACTGTTGCAGCAAACCAAGTACCCGTGCATCCAGCGTACGGAACAGATCCGCCGCCGCCGCATCGCCCACGCGTTCGACCAGTGCGACCGAATCACACAGGTCGGTCAGCACCAGGGTTTTCAGTTGCCGCTGGGCTGCATCTGGGGCGGAAGGCTCCTGCACGTGTTCACCCCAGGCGCCGCTGCCCGCTGCTGCGGTCGACGAACCATTGTGCACGGTTGCCGCCACGACGCTTGGCCTCGTACAAGGCCTTGTCAGCACGCGAATAGGTGTCGTTCCAGTGATGTCCCTCATCGACCAGGGCCATGCCAATGCTGACCGAGCAGGCTTCGGCCGCCGCACGCGGATCACTGCCCCAGCCGCGTGCTGCTTCCAGGATGAAATCAGCCACCCGGGCCAGGCAGTCGACGTCGGCCTGCGCCAGCAGGATGCAGAATTCATCGCCGCCCAGGCGGCAAGCGATGTCGTCGTTGCCCGCCACCGAGTTCAGGATCCGCCCCAACCGCTGCAGGGCCTGGTCACCCACCAGATGACCATGGACATCATTCAGGCCCTTGAAGTCATCGCAGTCGATCAGCAACAACCCCTGCGGGCGCTTGCCGGAGCGGTGCGAGCGCTGCAGATAAGCGGTGAGGGCACGACGGTTGTTGAGCCCGGTGAGGTCATCGGTGTACACCAGCTCGCGGGTGTTGGTGAGCTCATTGTGCGTGCTGTAGAGGTTGCCCAGCGCAGCTTCCAGCTCCTGGTTGCGGCGGCTGAGCTGCCCGATCAGGCGCTGCTCGCTGGACACCACGCGCGCGAGCGTGCGACGCAGGAAGAACACCACCGTGGCCGGATCCTGGTCGATCAGCCGGTGGAAGTTGGCGTGGGTGATTTCCAGCAGCACACTGTCACAGCTGGCACGCGCATCACAGGAGCGCGGGTGGCGCTCGATCAGCAGGCCGAGCTCGCCGAAAAAGTCATTGCACAGCAGCTGTTTGGGCGCCAGGCCAGCACCGAAATCCAGGCTGATGGCGCCGCTCACCACGATGAACATCGAGGTGCCCACGTCACCGCGCCGGAACAGCTGGGTGTTGGCCTGCAGATCGTGGCGGATACCAAACTGGGCGAACAGGGCGAACTCGACCGCGGACAGCTGCGCGCGCAGGGGGACGCCCCCGCTCGGCGCAACGCCGACCGGGCGCTCGTGAAGCGCCGGTTCCCCTATACCCATGCCGCTCATTCCTTGCCTCATGGACCCCGGCGTGGCAGCCGGGAAGCTCACGAGACTATCACCAAAATAAACAGACATGGGTACACCCCGCCGCATTTTTCGCCGCTGATCGGGGCACACCTTAGCCGCAAGCCGTAAGAGGGACTGACTGCGGTCACAAAGCAGCCAGGCCCGGACAGCGCCTGGACAAAAAAGGGGGGCCCGCAGGCCCCCAAAGCAAACATGCTGCCGGAATCGATCCCGCTCAGGCGGCCTTTTCAGTCTGGAACTGCTCTTCTTCGGTGGACCCGGTCAGGGCGGTGACGCTTGAGGCGCCGCCCTGGATCACCGTGGTCACATCGTCGAAGTAACCGGCGCCCACTTCCTGCTGGTGCGAGACAAAGGTGTAGCCCTGCTCGCGGGCGGCGAATTCCGGCTCCTGCACCTGCTCCACGTAGTGGCGCATGCCCTCGCCCCGCGCGTAGTCGTGGGCGAACTTGAAGGTGTTGAACCAGTTGATGTGGATGCCGGCCAGGGTGATGAACTGGTACTTGTAGCCCAGCGCGGCCAGCTCGTCCTGGAACTTGGCGATGGTCTTGTCGTCCAGGTTCTTCTTCCAGTTGAACGATGGCGAGCAGTTGTAGGACAGCAGCTTGCCGGGGCTGGCGGCGTGCACGGCCTGGGCGAACTCGCGGGCGAAGCCCAGGTCGGGGGTGCCGGTCTCGCACCACACCAGGTCGGCATGCGGGGCATAGGCCACGCCGCGACTGATCGCCTGTTCCAGGCCGTTCTTGACCCGGTAGAAGCCCTCGGCGGTGCGCTCGCCGGTGACGAACGGGGCGTCATTGGGGTCGAAGTCGCTGGTCAACAGGTTGGCGGCCTCGGCATCGGTGCGGGCCAGCACGATGGTCGGCACGCCCAGCACATCCGCCGCCAGGCGCGCGGCGGACAGCTTCTGGATCGCCTCCTGGGTCGGCACCAGCACCTTGCCGCCCATGTGGCCGCACTTCTTCACCGCCGCCAGCTGGTCCTCGAAATGCACCGCGGCGGCGCCGGCAACGATCATGTTCTTCATCAACTCATAGGCGTTGAGCACGCCGCCGAAGCCGGCCTCGCCATCAGCAACGATCGGCAGGAAGAAGTCGATCGCGTCCTCGGCCTTGACCTTGCCGTCGATGATGTTCTTCCACTGGATCTCATCGGCGCGCTGGAAGGTGTTGTTGATGCGGCGGACCATGGTCGGCACCGAGTCGTAGGCGTACAGCGACTGGTCCGGGTACATGGTTTCGGAGGTATTGCCGTCGGCAGCCACCTGCCAGCCGGACAGGTACACCGCTTCCAGCCCAGCCTTGGCCTGCTGCATGGCCTGGCCGGCGCTGATCGCACCGAAGGCGTTGACGTAGCCCTTCTTCGCGCTGCCATTGACCAGTTCCCACAGGCGCTCGGCGCCGCGCTTGGCCAGGGTATGTTCCGGCTGCACGCTGCCGCGCAGGCGCACCACGTCGGCGGCACTGTAGGTGCGCTTCAGCCCCTTCCAACGCGGGTTGCTGTCCCAGTCCTGCTGCAGGGCGTCGATCTGTTGCTGATAGGTGCTCATCGTGTCGTCCTCAAGTCGAATGCGTACGTAGGGGGAAGTCGGGTCAATCGATCTGCCGATACGCCGGCAGGGTCAGGAACTCGGCCAGGGTGTCGGCGCGGCTGAGCTGGTCGAGCAGGCCGATGGCCTGGGTGATGCGGCCGCCACCGGGCAGGGCGGAGGTGTCGCCGAGGCGCGCCGGCAGCGCGCGCAGGGTGCTGTCCAGCAGCGCGAGGTCGATCGCGGTGCCGTCGTCCAGGTGCTGGTTGCCGGCATGCAGCCACTGCCATATCTGGCTGCGGCTGATCTCGGCGGTGGCTGCGTCTTCCATCAGGTTGTGGATGGGCACGCAGCCGTTGCCGTCCAGCCAGGCAGCCAGGTAACGCACGCAGACTTCGACGTTGTTCTCAAAGCCGGCGCGGGTGACGGTGCCGCTGCACGGGGCGATCAGTTCATCGTGGCTGGCCTGCACGTCACGGCGCAGCACGTGGTGCTGGTTGGGCCCGGGCATGTGCTCGTCGAAGATGGCACGCGCCACCGGGATCAGCGCCGGGTGTGCCACCCAGGTGCCGTCGTGGCCGGCGGTGACTTCGCGCAGCTTGTCGGCGCGCACCCGCGCCATCGCCTGCTCATTGGCAGCGGCGTCGTGATTGATCGGGATCTGCGCGGCCATGCCGCCCATCGCATGTGCGCCACGGCGATGGCAGGTCTTGATCAGCAGTTCCGAATAGGCCTTCAGGAACGGCTGGGTCATGGTCACCTGGCCGCGCTCGGGCAGCACCTTGTCGCGGTGACGGCGGAAGGTCTTCAGATAGGAAAAGATGTAATCCCAGCGGCCGCAGTTCAGGCCGACAATGCGTTCGCGCAGCGCATGCAGGATCTCGTCCATCTCGAACACCGCCGGCAGTGTCTCGATCAGCACGGTGACCTTGATCTGCCCCTGCGGCAGGCCCAGCATGCCCTCGATGTGCGACAGCGCGGTCTCCCACAGCGCCGCCTCTTCCATCGACTGCAGCTTGGGCAGGTAGAAGTACGGGCCGCGGTCCTTGTCCATCAGCGTCTGCGCGTTGTGGAAGGCGAACAGCGCCGCATCGAACAGGCCGCCGGCAATCGGCTGGCCGTCGATCAGCACGTGCTTCTCGTCCAGGTGCCAGCCACGCGGGCGCACGATCAGCACCGCCTGCTCGTCGAACGGCCGCAGCGTGTAGTGTTTGCCCGGGCCCTTGGCGGTGGCCGGCGCGGTGAAATCCAGGTCACCGCGCACCGCCGCCTTCATCGTCTGCTGGCCGGCCAGCACATTGCGCCAGGTCGGCGAGGTCGAATCCTCGAAGTCGGCCATGAACACCTTGGCACCGGAGTTCAGCGCATTGATGACCATCTTCGGGTCGGTGGGCCCGGTGATCTCGACGCGGCGGTCCTGCAGCGCGGCCGGGATCGGCGCCACCCGCCAGTCCTCCTCACGGATGGCGCGGGTATCGGCGCGGAAATCCGGCAGCCCGCCCTGGTCGAAGAAGGCCTGGCGCTCGCGGCGGGCCGCCAAGCGTGCCTGCCGGCCCGGCTCGACCGCCCGGTGCAGCGATACGAGCAGGCCCAGCACGCCGGCCGGCAGCAGCGCGGACTGGCCGGCCAGCTGGGTGGTCAGGGTGATGCCCGGGGTCGGGCGGGGGGCGGACTGCGGCGTGGCGACTGCGTGGGCGACGGCGGACATCGGAGGTACCTGCGTATGTCGGGGACTCCAACGTGCCGCCGCAGGGAGGTATTTAACAAAACAGTTTTTGCAATGTTATCTATAAGTTGTGCTAATACTGGCATCGCCATGCCCACCAAGATGCCCGTAACCCCGCGTTTTTCCTACAAGTCTGATCGGCTGAAGCCGCTGCGGGCGTTCCTGCAGACGGTGCGCCTGGGCTCGGTTTCGCGTGCCTCGGAAGCCCTTTTTGTCAGCCAACCGGCGGTGAGCCTGCAGCTGCAGGCGCTGGAACGGGAGCTGGGGGTGGTGCTGTTCGAGCGCAGCGGGCGCCGGCTGGTACCTACCCGCGAGGGCCAGCTGCTGT
>NZ_DLJW01000016.1:0-5531 GCF_002477705.1 Stenotrophomonas sp. UBA7606
TCGAGCACTGGCTACCAAGGACGAGTCATGGGCGCTGATGGCAATGCCCTATTCCTGGTTGAGCGCGATGGCGAATACAAGATCGTCGCCGTGTGGGCAGGCATTGCAGGTCAAGACGGCATCAAGCCGAACGTATGGTACACGCTGCGCGACGGCAAGCCGGTTGAGGTCTAAGCCATGAGCCTAGTAGCCCGCAACGAGCAGCAACGGTTGGCGCAGATCGCCTACGACAACCTGATTCCAGGTGAATCAGAAATCGATTTGATGGAGGCGGCCAACGAGCTGCTGGACGACCCGTCCGCCCTGCACGAGATCGCCGCCAACGACCTGCCGTTCTCCATGGACGGCGAGTGGTTCACCGAAGCCACCGAGGCGCTGATCAAGCTCGACGTCAAGCACCCGTCTGACCTGATGGGCTCGCAGCTGCTGACCGACCTGTACCGCCTCGCCAAGACCGTCCGCGCTGCTGCGATGGAAGTGGCACGCGAAAAGGTGGAGGACGCGTCATGAGCGCCATCGACGTAATGACCAGCGTTTCCGTCAGTCCTGACCAGATGGCCGAGATGTTCTGGGAAATGAACTCCGAGCAGCAGGCTGATTTCTTCGCCAAGTTGGACGAGATCGCTGGTTACAAGCTTTGCCTCCAGATGGCATCGGTTGTTCGCGAGATTCAGGAGCGCGGCGACCGTGGCGACCACGCTGCAATGAATGGCTTCCGCACGATGCTGGCCCATTCGCAGGCTTACCACGAGGAAGCAATGGACTACCGCGTGTGGGGCGCTCAGAGCGCTATCGCTCGCATGGGAGCGCAAGCATGACCGCCAACAAGCACACGCCGGATTGGAACGCCGTTGGGCCGGAGCTGCTAAAGGCGCTGCGTGAAGCTGTGGATCTTGCTTGGATTCCTGACAGTCGCATCGTTGAGTTCGATCCGACTGTCAGGTTTGGCCCTTACTACGACTTCGATGGCTTGGACGAAAGCTCGCTGCGCCAAGAATTCCACGGACAGTACGAATGCATCGTATGGCCGGGACGGAAGTGGTCAGCGTATTGCACATACGAAGGCTCCCTCTGGTTTGAGCAGTTTGAGACGGCAGCCGAAGCGAAAGAAAAATGCATGGTGCTTCTGGATCGACTGATCCCGGAACACCCGGCAATGAAAGCCCGCGCCGCAATAGAAAAGGCAACCGGGGGTGCGGCATGAGCTGGGTCGATGTGCTTGATGCAATCACTCGCGCCGAAGGGCAGGCCAGGATGCTCGCGGGGCTGGCTGGTGATCCGCACGCGAATCGACTGCTGAAGGATCTGGCCGAAGCCCGCGCAGCCATCGCCGAGCTGATCGAGGCGGACGAGGAAGTAGACGAGGCCGAGGCGGAATGCGCCAAGTATCCGGGCGAAGGATCGTCACGCTGGCTCGCCAACGCTAAGGCGCGCCGTGCCACTGCCCTCTCCCGCGTGCGAGGCGCCGAATGAGCATCCGCCACATAAAGGTCTGGCTGCGCCGCTTTCCGTCTACCCGTGAGTACGTGCTGGCCTGCGACCTGACTGCTTATTCGCTGATAGCGCTGGCGGTGATCGTGCTGCCGGTCCAACTACTGCAACTTGCTGGGGGTTTGTGATGGATAGCGAAATGACCGTTGTACGCGCCGTCCTCGCCAACGGCGGCAAGTGGCCCGAGCAACTTACCAGTGGAGTGATGTTCTACGAAGGCCGGCGAATTACCTACACCGAGTTCATGAAGGTGGCCAACCCATGACCCCCAGCATCCCAACCGCCGCCGACATAGCAGCAGTGGTGTTTCCGCCGATCAAGGCACCTGACCCGCTGCAAGAACTGGAAGCCAACGAAGGCATCTGCGCACAGGAGAGTGACCGTGATTAAGCCTCAGCCCTACCGCTGGACGTTCGGAACGTTGGTGGTGATCGCCCTGGCAGCAGTTGCCGGTTACCTGCGACTGCCCTCCTTCGCAATCACGCTCGCACTGATCGCGGTGATTGCAATCCTTCTGACCTACGACGAATGGACCGTCTACCTCAAGCAGCGGGCAGCGAAGCCCAAGCACGAGCCGCCGACCACTATCCCCGACTTCCCGGCGCAGACGAAGCGCGACTTTCGATAAGGAAACGACATGCAAGGCATCTACAAGTTCCACGTCTACTGCGGCCGCATGGGGAGCCTTGATGGCGTCTTCATTGCCGATAGCGAGTTGGTTGCTCAGGCTATCGAGAAGGGGCAGGAAGCCTATTTCTACGAAGTCCTCGGAAAGCACTCAGAGATTTCTGTCGGACTTTGTAACGAGAACATCACGCTGGTTTCGCAAGACGAGGCAGTTGTGCGCGTCATCGAAGAACACGATCTGTGCAGCGGAATAAACCCGTTCGAATACCTACGCGAAGACGAAGACGAAGAGCAAGACGAAGACTGACCCTCCCCTAGCCCACCAAGGGGTGGCGCTAATAACCCCTTGGATTCTGCCACCCGAAGGACTCCGCCCGTGTCGATGTACTGCGCCTATCCATGAGGCGGACGGCAGCGGTTGCCACGGGTCCACCGCAAAACGACGCGGCACGACGGGCGCGGCAGATGGCAGGCCGGAAAGACGGTCCGAGTTACCCCTTTACCTGGAGCAGGACATGAGCAACGACAACAATGTAGTGGCCTTCCAGCCAGCCGTAGACAACTACGGGTCACGTTCCCTGACAGCTGCTGATGTGCGCGCTCAGGTAAACCTGATGCAGGACGTGATGCTGGAAGTGATGAAGGACGGCACCCACTTCGGCGTCATCCCCGGCACGAAGCAAAAGAGCCTGTACAAGGCTGGCGCTGAGAAGATCATGAGCACCTTCCGTCTGGCCGCAGACCCGGAAGTGACCGACCTTGGCCGTGACGGCGAGATTCACTATCGCGTCAAGGTGTCGATCCGCTCGGCATCCGGCCAATTCCTGGGCGCAGGCATCGGCGAGTGCAGCAGCAGCGAGGAAAAGTACGCATGGCGGGCAGCTTTGTGTGATGAAGAGTTCGACGCAACGCCGGAGAACCGCCGCCGCATCAAGTTCGCCAAGTGGAATGGCCGCGTCGAGCAAAAGAAGCAGGTCCGCACCAACCCGGCAGACGTTTCCAACACCATCCTCAAGATGGCGAAGAAGCGCGGCCTGACCGATGGCGTTCTGACCGTCACTGCGGCGTCCGACCTGTTCACGCAGGACATTGAAGACCTGCCGGATGAGGTAGTGGCTGAGATTGTTGGACGCGCTCCTCCGAAGTCGGTGCAGGCAGCAGTGCAGCAGGCCACGCCTGCGGACAGTCCAGAGCGCGACTCCGCCCTCGCCTACTTCCGTGGAGAGGCTCAGCACGGTGTCGCTCACTTCCGCGAAGTGTGGAAGAACTCCCCGGCACAGCGCGAGCTGGTCAAGGACCGCGTGCAGGAGTTCAAGGCAATTGCAGAGAAGGCAGACGCCGTGGAGGTGGACCAATGATTCAGGGATCAACCGAATGGCTGGCCGCACGTGCCGGGAAGTTCACGGCCTCCCGCTTCGCCGACCTGATGGCGACCACGAAGTCGGGGCCGTCCGCCAGCCGCCAGAACTTGATTGTCGCCGTGGCCCTGGAGCGACTGACAGGCGAGCCAGAGCAGACCTTCCAGAACGATGCCATGAAGCGCGGCACGGAGCTGGAGCCGCTGGCTCGCGGGGCTTACGAGGCCAAGACGGGCGAGCTGGTGGAGCTGGCGGCGTTCGTTACTGATCCGGGCTGGCCGTCCGTAGGTATTTCCCCTGATGGCCTGCTGGGTGACGACGGGCTGGTGGAGTTTAAGTGCCCCGCGTCGCAGGCCAAGCACCTCGCCGCCCTCCGCGAGGGAGCGCACGCAAGGGAGTACCGCTGGCAGGTACAGGGGCAGATGTGGATCACCCGCCGCCAGTGGTGCGACGTGGTGAGCTTCGATCCCCGTTTCCCCGATGGGCTGCAGCTGGCAATCACCCGCGTGGAGCGGGACGAGAAGGCTATCGATCAACTCAAACAGGCAGTGACCGCAGCAGACGCCGAGGTTGCCGCCATCGTCCAAGACATGAAGAACATGAGGACTGCAGCATGAACAATTACAACGCAATCGGCCGAGTTGGCCGCGACGCTGTGACTCGTTACACGCAGGCAGGGAAGCCTGTTACTGGCTGGGCGCTTGCCGTGGACAAGGGCTGGGGGGACAACAAGCAGACCGTATGGCTCGATTGCTCACTGTGGGGCGAGCGCGGCGAGAAGCTGGCGCAGCACATCACGAAAGGTTCGCAGCTGGGCGTTACCGGCGAGATCGGCACCCGCGAGCACGATGGCAAGACCTACGTAACGCTGGATGTGCGCGACGTGACCCTGGTTGGCGGCAAGCAGGAAGGTAACGGCGGCGGCTCCAACTCCGGCGCGCCAGCCCGTCAGCGTCCGGCGCGGGCTACGGACAGCGTGCCGAGTGCTGCTGAAACCGCCTCAGAGTTCGCAGACGACGATATCCCGTTCGTGACCAAGTTCGGACCCTTCTGATCTACGGGGCGGAATGCGCAGTGGTGATGCGCAGGTTCAGGTTCCAAGGGCGTGACTTTGAACTACGACGGCAAAGAAAGAACTGAGGTTTGAGTCCCAACGTCGCCCCATGCCGGGATCACCTCCGGCCCGCCCCACCCTTTAGGAGCAAGACATGAGCAACAACGGATGGATGCCGATTGAGTCGGCTCCGAAAGAAGGGCCTGACATTCTACTGAGTGGGTTGTACGCCCCATTTCAGGGCTCGTGCCAGTTCACCGGAGTATTCATTGGCGGCTGGGACCCGGATGTCGAGGGCTGGCTGGTTCTTGGCCATGACGACGCGGGGCAACTTATGTACGCAAACCCCACCCACTGGCAGCCCCTCCCCGCTCCCCCGACCGGAGAAGACGCATGAACGGATTTTCAGCAGCAGACATGAGCACGGCAGCGGCGAATGGGCATGCCGAGGGCTATCAGGCTGGGTACGCGGATGCGGTGAAGGCGGTTGAGGCTGGCAAGGACGCCGCAGCGCAGGAGGCGGATATGGTCCTAATCCCTGCCGGAAGTCTGTCCGAAATGGCGCGTGAACTGGAGGGTCGTATTGGGGTTGCAAAGACACTTTCAGATCACGAAGAACATCTCATGACCCTGATCGTGGACGCATATGAGCGAGTCGAAGCCGCCCCCGTCTCCGCAGCGCAGGAGGCGGTGTATCAGATAAGGCATGAGCGCGGATTCTGGCAAGACTCATCCAAGGAGCGCTACGACTGGGCTGCTGAAGATGGTCGAGAGTCCATCTGGGACCGCCGCATTCTCTACGCCGCCCCCGTCGCCGCAGCGCCGGTTGATGCCCCGAGCATTGAATCTGCGCATGCGATGGGTGCGAAAGGTGCCCCGGCCAATGATGCAGAGCGGCTTGCGTTCGAGGCATGGATGCGCGGTCACTGCTGCGCGTCGTGTGCGACGGGGGACGGCGCTGGCTACCGGAGCGATGCCGAGCAGGGTGGCGGTTGCTGCCC
>NZ_DLJW01000005.1:0-20995 GCF_002477705.1 Stenotrophomonas sp. UBA7606
GCCGATCCGCATGCCGGCCACAACATGCGGGGCGGCAGTGCCAGCAACACGCCGCGCGAACCGATCCCGACGCCGACCAAGCAGGACTTCGACGATGCTTTCCCGGTATTGAAGCCGCACGCAATGGAACACGCGCCGTCGTTCAACAGCCTGGTGGTGTTCGATCACCTGGAAGCCTGGGACAACGCCCACGGCAGCGGCCAGGCCTGGGGCATCGACTCGTGGTTCGGCAATGACATCAACCGTCTTTGGATCCGCAGCGAAGGCGAGCGCAGCGAGAACGCGCTCGGCGATTGGTCTGTGGATGCGTTGTACGGGCATTCGATCTCGCCGTGGTGGGACGTGGTCGCCGGTGTGCGGCATGACAACGGCCGCGAATCACCGGACCTGACCCGCGCCGCGTTCGGCCTGCAGGGCATGTCGCCGTACAAGTTCGAAGTCTCGGCGATGGCCTACATCGGTGGACCGCGCAAGGCCGAGCTGGCCTTCGAGGTCGAGTACGACGTGCTGCTGACCAACCGGTTGATCCTGCAGCCGGTGGTGGAAGCCAGCATCGTTGCCGATGACGATCCGCGCCGTGGCGTGGGCAAGGGCTTGAGCAGCGTGGAGGCAGGCCTGCGCCTGCGCTACGAGTTCACCCGCAAGTTCGCACCGTATGTGGGCTTTGTGCACGAACGCGCATTCGGTGATACCGCCGACCTGCACCGTGATGCCGGCGAAGGCGTGAGCGAATCGCGCTGGGTTGCCGGCGTGCGCTTCTGGTTCTGATTCGTAGTGATGGCGTCGCATGCCGGCGCCATCCCCACTCTCCCTACAAGGAATGCTATCGATGAAGTTCTTTATTCAAGCCGCACTGATCGGCGCGGTCACCCTTGCCTCCATTTCCGTCGCGCAGGCCCAGCATGCCGGCCATGAGCACCATGCACCGGCGGCCAAGCCTGCTGCAAAAGCACCGCAGGCCGATGCCGCGACAACGTTCGCGCGTTTCGACGCCAACAAAGACGGCTTCATCAGCCGCGAAGAGCTGCCCAGCGGTCACCCGCTGCTGCCGCACTTCGGCATGAGCGATGGCGACCGGGACGGCAAGCTCGATGCCAAGGAATTCGAGCGCGGCCTGTCGATGCTGTGACGCCCTACTGCCGCACTGGCCTCCGGCCGGCGCGGCAAACTGTCCAAGGAATCTAGATCATGAAAATGCGTTCAAAGCCGATGTTCTCGTTGCTGGTACTGGCGGCAGGCACCCTGTTGATCAGTGCCTGCAATGCGAGCCCGTCTACTGCTACCACGGCAGCCGCTGCGGTTGCTGCGGCACCTGCGAAGGCTATTGAAACTGCGCCGGCTACCAAGGCATTGCCGTTGGTGGTTGTACACAAGGACCCGAACTGCGGCTGCTGTGGTGGCTGGGCCGAACATATGCAGGCTGCCGGTTTCCCGGTGCAGCTCAATGACACCAGCGACATGATGGCGGTCAAGCAGCGTTTGGGAATCGGTGACGGCATGATGTCCTGCCATACCTCCGAGGTTGATGGCTATGTGGTGGAAGGCCATGTGCCGGTGGAAGACATCAAGAAGCTGCTGGCCGAGCGTCCGCAGGCGCGCGGGCTGGTGCTGCCGGGCATGCCGGTGGGTACGCCGGGCATGGAATCGCCGGATGGTTATCGTCAGGCGTTTACCGTTGCATTGCTCGGCAATGATGGTTCGTTGAGCGAGTTCTCAAGGCACGAGTAATTCCGCACACGCCGTAGCAATGATCGAAGTGGAGCCCCTCTCCCGCTTGCGGGAGAGGGGTTGGGGTGAGGGGAGGCTTTTAGCTGATCAAAGTCAAAAGCCTCCCCTCATCCGCCCCCCGCCTTCGCGGGGGCAGGCTCTCCGGGCACCTTCTCCCGCAAGCGGGAGAAGGGAATGCAAGAAGCAAAGGCCAAGGCGAAGCCAAAGCCAAAGCCAACGCCAAAGCCAAGGCCAAGGCAGGAGCAGGTGCCAGGGCCAAAACCAACAACCACGGCTGAAGCCCAAGCAACTGCCGCAGCTGCGATTACACCTACTCAGATCTTGAAGTCGTCAAACGCAACCCGCTCGTCCGCAACACCCAGCTTGCGCAGCAACTGCCTGGTCGCCGCCAGCATCGCCGGCGGTCCACACAGATAGAACTCGCAACCCGCCAGATCCGGATGCTGCTTCAATAGATCTTCATGGATCGCTTCATGCACACGCCGTGCATCTGCCCCCTGCCCTGACCACACCGGATGCCAACTGAAGTTGGCATGCTCGTGCGCCAGCTCCTGCATCTGTTCGACATAGGGGCAATCTCGCTCGCCACGGGCACCGTACCAGTAATGCATACGTTCGCCACCACCCTCATCAAGCCGCTGCTGGACCAATGCACGTAACGGCGCCATACCCGCACCAGCGCCAATGAATATCTTCTCGCGCTCGCTGCCGCTGAGTGCGAAATCGCCAAACGGGCCGCTGTAGCGAGCACGGTCACCCTCACGCAGCGTATAGGCATAGGTCGAGCCCTTGCCCGGCGGATGCTTGCGGTTCTCCTGCCAGCCGGGGCTGAAGCGCACCAGCAGCACCAAGCCGCCGCCCGCGTTCGACACCGGTGTTGCCAGCGAATACGAGCGCCGTACCGCCGCCTTGTTCTGCAGGGTCCCAGGCAATGAGAGCGCTTTCCAATCTTCCTCATGCTCGGCCGGATACCACACCGCAGTGCGCGGCAGCTCGTACTCCGGCACATGCAGCTGTAGATAGCAGCCGGGCAGGAACTGCGCGTCCGCGGCCTGCTCCGGACGCAGATGGATCTCACGCAGGAACGGGGTCACCGCGACCACCTTCTCAACGATGGCCCAGTGCTCGGTCCAAAGGCTGGCACCGCCGGCAACTTCGATTTCTACGTCTTCATCCACCTGCAGATTGCAGGCCAGTCGACAACCAACCTTCCGTTTCGCCTCAGGCACATGCGCACGATCGGCCGCCGTTGCCTTGCCCGCACCGGAACGCACCCGCACCTCACACAAACCGCAGCTCTGGCCGCCACCGCAGTTGGAGGGAAGATGGATACCCTCGCGCGCCAGTGCCACGTAGACGCTGTCGCCGCTGGCCACCTCTACCGTGCGCAGATGTGCTCCACCCGGTGCATAGACCATCAGCTGCCGACGCGAACGCCAGCGACGCGGGATGAACTCCTGCAGATGGAAACTTGCGATCAATAACCACACGCCAGTCAACGCCAACCACAGGCCGCCTATGCCCATGCCCACTACCAGCGGATTGTTGAAGTTGACCCGGCTGCTGTAATCCATGATGTGCAACATCCAGAAGATGTCGAACAGCCGCCAGGTCGCGTTGCGATGCTCCATCACCTGGCCGCTGTGTGCAGACACATAGATGCTCGTGTCCTGCGCGTCACTGAAGTCCACGCGCCATACCGGGTCCGGGTTGGCCCGGGTTTCCAGGGTCTTCTCCAGATACTGCGGCGCGGCGGCAACACCATCGCCGGCATAGGCCGCCTGCGCGACTTTCGCCGCGACCGCCGCATCGATGGCGATGCGTTTGCCGTCACGGGCGTCGATGACCTCGGTACCTTCCGGCGATTGCAGTCGATACACCGGCTGTTGCAGCAACCAGCCACTATCCAGCGTTGCCGCCTCACCCTTGGCCGCCGCCAGCGCCACGCTGGGCGACACCGTTGCCGACGGCCAGGCAGGATTGGCAACTGCGGCGGCGCGCTGCGCGCTGCCCTCGATCTTCTCCGGGTCGAGCAGGCTCATCATCAGGCCACTGCCCAGCCACACCACGAACTGCAGGCCGACGATCAGGCCCACCCACTTGTGCAGGGTCCGCATCCAGGGCGTCATGCGTTCCTCCGCTTGCCGAAGCTATAGAACAGCAGCCAGATGCCGCTGAGTGCAAAGCACAGGCCGATGATCGATGCCGCCCGCAGCAGGTTGTTGTTGACGTCGGTGCGGTCTTCGTAATCCATGATGTGGAACATCCACAGGAAATCGAACCAGCGCCACAGGTCGTGGCGCCGCGCCAGCAGCTCACCGCTGTCCGGTGACAGGTACAGCGTGCTGTCGCCGCGGCCACTGAAATGCACGGCCCACATCGGCACCGGTCGGGTCTTCACTTCCGACGGGGCACGGGTGATCCACTCCACCTTTTCCACCTCGCCCTTGCCCTGGTACAGGGATTGGGCAAGGGCAATGGCCTGCTCGCGGTCCATCGCCGGCAAGCGTTCACCGCTGGCAGCATCCACCAGGTACTTCTGTTTGCCCTGGCGGACCTCATAGACCTCGCGTTCCAGCACATGCTTGAGCCGGAACGATTCCATCTGCGGGTAGCGTGCGGCCAGCACATCGGCACCAACGCGCGCGGTCTGCGCCGGCAGCGGTGTGCCGTGCACGTGGGCAAGGTGGTCGCCATGGATCACGTCCAGCGGCACCACGGTCATGTAGACGCCGCTGAGCATCCACAGCAGCGCCTGCACACCGATCACCAGGCCGATCCATTTGTGGGCACGGCGTGCCCAGAATGCGGGTTTCATCAACATCGTCCTCGTTCAATGACGCGCCCCGCCGCAGCGGCGGCGGGGCGCATCCAATCACCAGCGGTAGCCGATGCGTGCGTACCAGCGGCGACCCAGCAGGTCGTAGGTCATCGTATCGGTGTTGGCATCGGTATAGCTCTGGATGAACGGCGGTTTCTTGTCGAAGACATTGTCCAGGCCCAGCGATACATCCAGCGCCTTGCTCACCGCGTACTTGAGCTGCAGGTTGTGATAGAACACCGACGGCGCGTGATCGCCGATGGCACCGCGTGCCGCGACGAAGTCATCGGCACGCCCGATGTACTGCGTGCTCCAGGTACCCGACCACTGCTCACGCGAGGCATTCACCGAGACCAGGCCGCGCCACTTGGCATAGCTGCCACGGCCGCCGGTGATCTTGCCTGCGTACTCGATCAGCTCCGCACCCTCATATGGCCGCACGTCGTAGCGCTGCAGGTAGGACACATCGGCACTGACGCTGGCATCGAAGCCTGCCGCCTTGAACTCATACAGCGCGCCGAAGTCATAGCCGGTGACGTGCTCATTGGCGGCATTGAGCGGCCGCGAGGACAGGAAATCCACCTCGCCAGTGCGCGGATCGCGGGTGAAGTTGCTGGCATCACAGAAGGGATGCACCAAACCCGGTGTTTCGTAGCAAGTTTTCAGCTTGGTAGAGCCGTCGATGCGCTGGATCGCGTGCTTGATGCGGATGTTGTAATAGTCCAGCGTCAAGGTCAGCCCGGAAAGAAACTCCGGCGTCCACACCACGCCTGCGGTGAACGATGTGGCGTCTTCCGGCTCAAGCGCGGCATTGCCGCCTGAGGTGGTGAGGATGGTATTTCCCGGCTGCACATAGCCAGCCGGCACGCCATAGGCCTGGCAGTTGGCGCGCACCACCGAATCGGCATCCATCGCCGTCCATTTACTGCACGGATCGGTGGTGGTCAGGTTGCCCTCAGAGACACCTCCAAACAGTTCCGGGATGTTCGGGATACGGAACGCGGTGGCATAGGTGCTGCGCACCTTCAGCGACGGGCTGACCTGCCAATCCAGGCCAGCCTTGTAGTTGTAATCGCGGCCGAACAGATCGTAATCCGAGGCGCGGCCAGCCAGATTCAAGTACAGCGAATCGGCGATCACGTTGTCCTGCAGTAGCGGGATGGCCAACTCTGCAAATACCTCTCTGGCGGTGTATTCGCCGGCGATTGGGTCCTGCTGGTTGGTGTTGCCGATGCCGAGCACGGTCAACGGATCGGGATTGCGCCAGCCGCGTTCCTTGCGCACTTCCACGCCAGCAGCAAAGCCCACCCAACCGGCCGGAAGCTCGAAGATCTGCCCACTGAGGTTGGCAGTGAAGCTCTTCTGCTCGTTGCCGCCGGTGTCGCGCGAGCTGTAGAGAATGTAGTCAAGCACTTCGCGACTGAGGTCGCCGTGGCCCAGGTAGTCACCGCAAGGAATCGCCGCGCCCGGTACCGGGCTGCAGATGCTGCGGTTCAAGGTCTGGTCGACGCGGTCGAGATTGGCGACATTGTCCGAACCATCGACGCCGGTGTTGCGCCCCCAATTCAACGCAGCCGACCAATCCCAGCCGGTGCCGAACTGCCCCTTCACTCCGACCAGTCCTCGGAAGGTATTCACCTCCTGCGAGAAGTGACGCGGGCCTGCTTCTTCAAGGCGCCGACGTTGCAACCACAGATCCTGCCCGGTGGGATTGGTCGGGTGATCGGCGGCGATGTTGATTCGGCGGTAAACGCCCAGCCCACCCGGCGCAGCGAGCTGATCGGATTGACGGTTGGTATACATCAGCTCGGTGAACACCGTGGTGTTCTCGCTGAGCTGGTTTTCGCCGAACACGCTGATGCTGATCCGCTTGATCGGATTGACCGCGTTGAGCGTGGGGTTGCCATTGTAATTGTGCTTTTTCCGCGAGTACGGCTCGTAGAAATCGCCATTGCCACCCAGCACCTGGTTGAAGTTGACACTGCTTCCATCAGCCAACAGCGCGCGGCCTCCGACCGTGGTTGAGCTGCCTGTGCATACGAGCTTGCCCTCTTCCTCGCCGAGGCCGCACGGTGCCCGCGAGGCCATGTTGACTGTGCCGCCTTCGGAATAGTTGATACCTGCCATCAACGAGCCGCGATCGCTGGTGACGCCCCATGCCAGGTCGATGGCAGTTTCGTCGCCATCGCCGCGTGTGGTCTGGCCGTAACGCACCGCAGCCTCGGCACCATCAAAGCCCTGCTTGGTGATGATGTTGACCACGCCAGCCACCGCGTCGGCGCCGTAGATGGCCGAGGCGCCGTCCTTGAGCACTTCCACGCGCTCGATCAGCGCTACCGGGATCATGTTCAGATCAACCGAACTGTTGGCGCCGGTACCGCCATTGACGATGCGGCGGCCATTGAGCAGCACCAAGGTGCGGTTGATGCCGAGGCCGCGCAGGTTGACCTGGGTGGTGCCATAGCCGTTCTCGGCCCAATAGGCATTGCTCTGGCTGCCGGCAAAACCGGCCGAAGCCGGCAGGCGCTGCAGCAGCGTGTCCACCGACGTGGCGCCGGAGCGTTCGATGGCCTGTGCGTCGATCACGCTGACCGGGCCTACCCCGGACAACTGCGCGCGCTTGATGTGGCTGCCGGTGACCTGCACGGCGTCCAGCGTGCGGGCGGGTTCATTCGGGGGTTGCGCGTCCTGCGCGTTGGCGGTGTGGACGGCGCTGGCACACAACAGCGTGCCAATGGCCGCAGCCAAGGCTTGGGGCTTCAAATACATGTTCTCTCTCGCTGGGATTCTGTCTCGGGGCGATAGCCGCGGTCGCGGGGGCGAGCACGGTTCACTACTACGTCGTGGTGACGCGAGAACAACCGCTCAGGCGATGGGAGGTCGGAAGACGCGGGCCAGCCGGTCTGCCGGCAGGTCCAACGATGGCAGTGGCGTGTTGGCCGCTGCCGGTGGCTGCGCGCCGGCGAACCACAAGGTCGTCGCCGGCGGGTAGACGGTGAACACACACAGGCAATCGCAGCCCAGGCTGTCGGCGCAGCTGCAATCGGCGTCCGCGGGGGAAAGCGCGCTGCTGCCGTGCGCAGCATGCGCACCGGCGTTGCTGGCAGACCGCTCCGATGTTGCCGGCGCAGGGTTGCAACTGGCGCTGGCCGCACGGCCCACCGGGTTGCCAGCGATCGGATCGTCCACGTGCAGTGCCATGCGCGTGCTCGCCCATGCACCGAGCACGCCTTCAACGGCGAGCACCAGCATCAGCAGCAACGGCAGCCACACACGGAAAGACATGGAGATCCGAACAGCCTCGTTATTTGTATATACATACAATGAATAGCGCGACCAGAGAAAGCTTGTCAACCGCCCTGGCCACACCGCAGCGCCATCCGTGGTGGCGTTCCCCGCCAGCATCCGGCGCAGCCCTTGCGCCTGCGTTGCTTCCGCCGTTTGAAGCCGTGGTGCATGCACGCTTCATCAAATCGACGGGAACAACGACTATCCTGCGACGCAGCATAGCCAGCGCGCACGCACTCGCCTAGCCACGAAAGGTCTGGCGGTGATGATTTTTTGTATTGACGCATGCAAGCTGCGCTGGCGATTTCACATGCAACTTTTTTTATCTGCATGCCGCTGCCTTGCAGGCACGCCGGCTTACCCCATTCATCGCTACAGGACTGTCCCCATGAGCCTTCAAACCCTTGCACAACAGCCCGGCGTCGCCGCCCGGGTGCCGGCCGAAACCCACGGCTTCGTGTTCAACCACACCATGCTGCGGGTCAAGGACATTCGCGCCTCGCTGGATTTCTATACGCGCGTGCTGGGCTTCCAGCTGATCGACCAGCGTGACTTTGCGGAAGCACAGTTCAGCCTGTACTTCCTGGCCTATGTGCCGTCCGGGGTGCAGGTGCCGCAGGACGATGCCGAGCGCCGCCTGTGGATGGCCGGCATTCCCGGTGTGCTGGAACTCACCCACAACCATGGCACCGAGAACCAGGAAGGCCCGGTCTACCACGACGGCAACAGCGACCCGCGCGGCTTCGGCCACATCTGCGTGTCGGTGCCGGAACTGGAAGCAGCCTGTGCCCGTTTCGAGGAGCTGGGCGTGCCGTTCCAGAAGCGCCTGACCGATGGCCGCATGAAGAGCCTGGCCTTCATCAAGGACCCGGACGGTTATTGGGTGGAGATCATTTCCAATAGCGTGCGTGCCTGATACGAACGTGGCGCGTTGACGAGGCTGTCGTCTTCCCGGGTGCGCTTCGCTTACCCGGGCTACGGGGCTACGGGTTGCATCGTGCTGAACAAAAAACGCCGGCTTGCGCCGGCGTTTGCTGGTGTCGAACCACTTGGCAGGGGCTGCGACTTACTTCTTGAAGGTGCCAGCCTTGACCAGCACCATCTTCTGCGGGTCCACGTACTTGCGGATCACGCCATTGACCTGCTGCAGCGTCACCGACTGGATCGCCTGCGGGTAGTTGTCCAGCCAGGCCAGGCCCACGCCACGCTCGACCGTGCCGATGATCGCCGCCGACATGCCGTCGGTATTGCCCAGGCCAACCTGGTAGCTGCCGACCATTGCCTGCTTGCGTGCATCCAGCTCTTCGGCAGTGATGCCGTCCTTCCACCAGCGCTGCAGTTCGCGGCGGGTGCTGGCGATGCCCTTGTCCATCAGCTCCGGTGCAAACGTGGTGCTGATGCCCAGGCCGCCGTCCATGTAGTCGCTGCCCAGCAGGTTGCCGCCGATGCCGTAGGTCAGGCCTTCCTTCGCACGCACCGCCGCCATCAGGCGACCGGTGAAGCCCGAACCGAGCACATCCACGCCCACCGTCATCGGCAGGTAGTCGGCATCGGTGTAGCGCAGGCCGGTGGCCTGGCCCAGGAACACGCTGAGGCTGGCCTTGTCCTTCATCGCAATGGTGTGCTCAGCGGCCTTGGCCGGCAGCCGTGCCGGCGCATCACGCAGGTAATCGACGCCGCCACTCCAGCCGTTGAAGCCATGTGCAACCGCGGTCTCGATCGCCTTGGCATCAACGTCACCGGCAAACACCAGGGTCATATGCGCCGGGCCGTAGTATTTGGCGTGGAAGGCCTTGATCTGCTCCAGCGTCACCTGCGGCACCGCCTTGAGCATGGCTTCACGCGGTGCGGGTGCGTTGATGCTGCCGGCCGGGAAAATGCTCAGCATCATGGTTTCGCGGGCCATCGCGCCGGGGTTGTCGCTGGCCTGGCGCAGCGCTGCTTCCAACTGCACCTTGGCCTTGGCCAGTTCCTCGGCGGTGAACGCCGGCTCACGCAGCTGCTCGGCGAGCAGGTCGAGCACGGTCGGCAGGTCCTGCTTCAGGCTCTTGCCATAGATGCCGATGCGCGCGGCGCTGGGGCTGAAGGACAGCTGCGCGCCAATGCCGTCGAGCGTATCGGAGATGGCGAACTTGTCGCGACGGGTGGTGCCGGCTTCCAGCAGCATCGCGGTCAGCGTCGGCACGGCCGGGTTGTCGGCCTTGGCCGCGAGGAAGGCATCACCCAGCGGCATCGAGCCGGTGAAGGTGACCACGTCCTTGACCCCCATCGGGTAGACGATCAGGTCGATGCCTGCCGCCTTGGCGTGCACGGCGGTGTCGGCAACGCCAGCCTGGGCGGCAAATGCAGCAAGGCTGGACAGGGCGGCCAGCGCCAGCGGAATCAGTCGAATACGTTTTGCGTTGTTCACTTGCTGCTCTCCGGCACGAACCAGCCAACCGTGCTCTGCTCTGCGGTGAAATACTTGCCGGCAACGCGCTGCACGTCGGCCGGGGTGACCTTCTCCAGGTCCTTCAGGGCGGTGGAATACAGGGTCCAGTCGCCCATCGCGATGAACTCGTTGAGCGCATCGGCGGCCTGGTCGGTACCATCGCGGCGGTAGGCTTCCTCGGCGCGGTACGGGCCGAGCACGCGCTTGATCTCCTCGACGCTGACGCCGTCGCGGGCAACCTTGGCGATCTCGTCGCGGACGATCTGCTCGATGTCCGCGTGCTTGCTGTCCGGGGCCAACGCCACGCTGAGCATGAACAGGCTGGGATCGCGCTGCTGGTACATGCCGCCCGATACCGCCACTGCCTTGCTGGTATCCACCAGCGCACGCTGCAGGCGCGCACTACGACCGCCCTGCAACACCAGCTCAAGCACGTTCAGTGCCGGGATGTCCTTGTCCAGGCCCGCCGGGGCCTTGTACGCCATCATCACCGTGCCGGTCTCGCCGGCCCGGCGCAGCGTCACCCGGCGCTCGCCCTGCTGTTCCGGTTCGGTGGTGTAGACCTCGGGGATGGCATGCGGCGAGCGCGGTACCTTGCCGAACTTCTCGCCGATGCTGGCCAGCACCTGGGCGCTGTCGATATCACCAACGACGGTGACGGTGGCGTTGTTCGGCCAGTAGAAGGTGTCGTAGAACGCACGCAGCTTCTCGATGGACACCTTCTCGATATCGCTGCGCCAGCCGATCACCGGATGGTGGTACGGATGTGCGCTGAAGGCAGTCGCCCACATCAGCTTCATCAAGGCGCCATTGGGATTGTTCTCGTTGCGCTCGTACTCGTTGCGCACCACGGTCATTTCGCTCTGGCGGTCCTTCTCGCGCAGCAGCAGGCCGCGCATGCGGTCGGCTTCGATGGCGATGTAACCGTCCAGCGCGGCTGGCGGCAGCGTGGCGTAGTAGTTGGTGCGGTCCAGCGAGGTGGTGGCGTTGAAGCCGGCACCGACGCGGTCCAGGTAGGTGTCGACGTTGTTCGCGCCGTCGAAGTTGGTGCTGCCCATGAACATCAGGTGCTCGAGCAGGTGGGTGCCACCGGTGGTGCCGGTCACCTCGTTGCGCGAACCGACCCGGTAGGTCATCTGGAAGGTCACCACCGGTGCGGCGTGGTTGGGCAGCAGCAATACGCTCAGGCCATTGGCGTCGAGCCGGTACTCATCGATGCCATCGAGGGATTTGACGTGGGTGAAGCCATTGACCTTGACCGGCTCGGCCGAGGCAGCGGAGGCTGCCATCAGGCCCAGCGCAAGGCCGGCGCACAACAGGCGTTGCGAAATCATGCGTTGCGTTCTCTTGATATGCGCCCGGGGGCGCGGGGAAGTCAGCGACGGGGTTTCAATCCCGTCCTTGTGGGGTAGCGTTTTCCAGCGCGGAGAGCACGATCTCCGGCGTGAGTACCTCGGGCAGTTCACGCGGTGCACCGCCACCGGCCGGATAGGCCAGGTTGAACGGCACCGCGCTGCGGTTCCAGCGTTCCAGCTCGGCGGTGATCAGCGGGTCGGCATTGGTCCAGTCGGCCTTCAGCGTCGCCACGTTGTGCGCGCGGAAGTAATCGCGCACACGTGCCGAGGCGAACACCACCTTCTTGTTGACCTGGCAGGTGGCGCACCAGCGCGCGGTGAAATCGACATAGATCGGCCGGCCTTCGGCCTGCAGCTGCTGCACACGCTCGCTGCTCCAGGCCTCCCATTGCAGTTGCTCGGGCGCCGGCACACGCGGCCAGCCAAACAGCACGGCCGCGGCCAGCACCAGTACGCCCGCCAGCGCACTGAGCCGGGCACGAGAGCCGCGGGTACCCGGGCGGGTTGCACGGCCGTACAGCCACAGGCCGAACCCGAGCAGGGCCAGCGCCAGCAAGGCGTTGAGCAATGCCGCTTCCTGCAGCTGCCCGGCCAGTACCCACAGCAGATAGGCCACGGTGGCATACAGCGGGAAGGCCATCAGCTGCTTGAAGGTCTCCATCCAGGCACCCGGTCGCGGCAACAGTTTCACCAGCGAAGGGAACACCGACAACAGCAGATACGGCAGCGCCAGGCCCAGCGCGATCGCGGTGAACACCACGAACGACTGTGCGGTGGGCAGCGCCAGCGCAGCACCCAGCGCCGGTGCCAGGAACGGCGCGCTGCACGGCGTGGCCACCACGGTGGCCAGCATGCCGCTGAAGAAGCTGCCCGCCACGCCAGTACGCGTCTGCAGGCTGGAGCCGATGCCGGTGGCGCGCATGCCCACCTCGAACACGCCGCTGAGGTTCATCGCGAACGCCAGCATCACCAGCGCCAGCACGAATACGAATGGAGCCGACTGCAGCTGGAAGCCCCAGCCCAGTTGCTGCCCGCCCTCGCGCAGTACTGCCAGCAGCCCGGCCAGCGCCCAGAACGACAGCAGCACGCCAGCGGTGAACGACAGCGCATGCAGGCTGACCTTGCGCCTGTCGTTGCCGGCCTGCTCGATGAAGCCGACAACCTTCAGGCCCAACACCGGGAACACGCAGGGCATCAGATTGAGGATCAGCCCACCGAGTACAGCAAACAGCAGCACCACAAACGACAGCTGTGTGCCGCCAGCAGCGTCCGTCGAGGTCGGCGCCGCGCCCAGATCCTCGGTGCCGACCAGTGCGGTGGCCTCCGCTTCGGCCACGAAGGGCAGCTCGATGGCAACACCACGGTAGGCGCCTTGCGCATCGCTATAGGCCAGCACGCCACGCAGCATGGCATCGGCCGGCATGGTCTCGGCCGCATCCAGTGGCAGCTTCAGCAAGGCGCGGGCACCGCGATTGCCGATGGTCTGCGGCACCTTGTACGACACGAATTCATCGGCCGGGAAGAAGTGCAGGTCAGCCATGTCGGCCGGTGCTGCCACACGCAGGGTCAGGCCGTCTTTTTCGCGGGTTGCCGCCAGCTTCCAGCCTTCGCTGGATGCGGGCATCGGCAAGGCTTCCAAGGCCGCCTGTACAGCGGCGTCCGCCACCGGCGTATCGCTGCTCACCGGCACGCGCAGGCTCACCGCCGCTTTGCCCGGGATGCACACGGTCTCGCACATCAACCAGCGTGCCTGTGCCTTCAGCTCAACCTCGCTGCCGGGCTTCAGGTCGGCCGGCGCGATCAGCCGCACCGGCAGGTAGGACAGCCCTTCGTAGCCGTGGCCGGTGATGTTGCCTTCGCGGTCGCGCACCAGGATGGGGGTGGGCCACTGGATGGCCTCGGCCGTCCAACCCGGGGGCAAGTCCCACATCAGCTTGGTCGGCAGGCCAGTGCCGGCATTCTTCCAGAAGCTGTGCCAATGCGGGTCATGCTGCATGCGCAGCGCCAACTGCAACGGCTGGCCCGGCTGCACCGAGCGCTGTGCCGCAACCAGCTCGGCCTGCACCTGTGCCAGCACGCTGCCGGGCAGCAATACGCCCAGCAGCAACAGCGCAGTCAGTGCCGCGCGGCGGAGGACATCAACGTGCAGGCGCATCTTCAACCTTCTTGATCTGCGCACGTACCGCACGCTCCCCATCCCACTCGCGCATGCCGACGCCGACAATCGTGCCGTCACCGGCGATCAGGTAGTTCTGCGGCAGCTGCACCACACCATAGGTCTGCGCAGCCTTGTCTTCGAAGCCCGGCGCCTGCAGGTTGATCCAGGGCAGATCGTTGCTACCGCCCTCTTCCTGCATGGCCTTGGTCCAATCGTCCTTGTCCTCGTCCAGCGACACGGCGTAGATCTCGAAGCCATGCGCGTGGAACTCGCGGTAAACCTTCAGCAGATGCGGAAATTCACCTCGGCACGGGCCGCACCAGGAGGCCCAGAAATCCAGCAGCACCAGCTTGTTGCGCGCCAGCACCTCGGACAGCTTGACCACCTTGCCGTCCACCCCGACCGCCTCGATATCGGCATAGGGCTTGCCCGGCCCGAATTTCTCGGCCAGCTGCTGGGTCTTGGCGTAATCGGCCGCGGCCTGCTCCATCTGGATGATCAGCGGATGTTCGCCCAGCTCCTGCTTGTAGCTGGCCAGCAGCTGCGCGCGGCGCGCCATGTCGTAGCGCTTCCAGTCGTAGTTCTCGCTCAGCACCAGCAGCTTGAGCAGGGTCGGGCCGTTGCCGTCGATGAGGGGCGCGTCGTAATCGTTGCGGACCTTGGCCAAGGCCGCAAACGGTGCTGCCACGGACTCACGCGCAGCCTTCATCGCCGCCTCGTCATTCTCGTCCACACCTTCGAAGGCCTTGCGGTTGGCTTCGCGGTTGGCCTTGAACGCGGCCACATAGGCCGGATCCTCCAGATAGCCATAAACCCGCTCGGTGAGGCTGCCGCCCTTGGCCACCGGACCCAGCGGGCCCTGCTCGATACGCAGCTCACCCGGTTCCAGCACCAGCTTGACCGAGCCGAGAGTGCCGACCATCAGCACCGCCGGCACAGCCTGTTGCACCTGGCCGCTGAGCACGAAGGCCCCGCCCTGCGCGGTGGCGGTGGCAACCGGCGCGACATGCAGCGGATCGGTGGCCAGCGACGGCACCAGCAACTTCAGCTCGGTGCCATCGGCCAGGTCCGGCAGCGTGCCGCGGACGCTGTAGGCAGCGCTGGCCGCCTGTGCTGCCGCGGCCTGCTGTGCAGGTGCCGAATCCGGCGCAGAAGGAGTACAGGCACTGAGCGCGATGGCGGAGGCAACCGCAGCGGACAGCAGGCAGGTGCGCGTGGTGTAAGCGATGGACTTCATGGATTTCCTTGCGGTGGATGCGGCGCGCCGCCGACGAGGATCGGCGCGCCGCGCTGTTGCACGATCGGGGCGCTGCCTCAGAACTCTTTCTTGATGTCCAGGTAGAGCACCCGGCCACGGATGTTGACGCGGTTGGAGACGAAGCCGGACATGTTGTCGACGAACGGATAGTCGCGGTCGAACATGTTCTGCACGCCCAGGCGCGCGGTCACCCCACCCAACCAGCCGTCACGCTGGCGCTTGCGGTAGCCCAGCTGAGCGTCGAAGGTGGTGTAGGACGCCGAGCGCGTGCGCGGGTTCTCGTTGGGGATGAAATCGTTGTAGTCGGTGGCGACGGCCGACAGCGGGTACAGTACGCGGTGTGCGGCGCTGTAATGGCTGCCCAGCGACGCGAACCATGCAGTGCCTTCCCAGCCGACAAACAGGTCACCGGCCCACTTGCTCGGGCCCAGCTCGCTGTCCGAGTAGGTCAAGGTTGGCATCGACGCCAGCGAGCGCGAGGTCAGTTCCAGCGTGCGTACTGCGTTGAGCTCGATGCGCCAGTCGCCCCAGTCATTGCCGAAGTAGTAGCTGGCAGTTGTGTCGATGCTGCGCGAACGGCGGCCGAGGAAGTTGATGGCGCGGTTGTCCCACAACATCACCCCGTTCTCGCCAACAGTGAAGGTCCCTTCGGGCATCTTGCTGATGTCCTTGAAGATCTCCGAATAGGTCAGGCCCGACAGCGGGTCACCGATGTAGTTGTCGAAGCTGGTGCGGTTGTAGGTGGCCGACAGCTGCAGACCGGTGGCGAAGCCGGGCACCCAGTCAAAGCCATAGGTCACCACGCTGGCCACCTGCGGCTTGAGGTTGGCATTGGGGCCGCTGAGGGCGACCACCTGGGTCACACCGTCGGGCAGCCGCCCGCCGTTGAAGAGCACCCGCGAGGTGTAGTCGTCCATGATCAGCTGGCCGAACTGCTGCTGGGCCTGCGGCACCAGGAAGGATTCGCCCCAGGTGGCGCGCAGGCGCAGCTGGTCGAACGGCTTCCACGCCAACCGTGCCAGCGGGCTGGTGCGACTGAAACTGCGCGACACCATGCTGTCGCTGCCGGTGATGTCGTCTGCGCCATCATTGCGCAGGCCGGTCAGCTGCTCCACGTCGAAGCCGCCCAGCTCACCCAGGCCGTAGGACGAATCGCGCAGCGCGCTGTCACCGCGTTGGTCGAAGCGCTCATAGCGGGCGGCCACGGTCAGGCTCAGCAGCTTGGCCATGGGCTTGTCCTTCAGCAGCGGAATGCCGATTTCGGTGAACAAGGCCTCGGACTTGCCTTCACTCTCGGTGGACAGGCGCTCACCCAGGTTGCTTTCGAAGCTGTAGCGCTGCTCGCGATGCTGGGCACCGAAGGCGGCTTCGATCTTGCCGGCGGGCAACGCGAACAGTTCGCCACGGGTCAGCAGGTCGATGGTGTTGGCACGTGCCTGGAAGCGGTAGACATGGCGTTCGACCAGGCTCTCCAGCAGCTCGCGGTTGCGCGCGACGATGGCGTCATTGCTGCCATCACCAAACACGTTCAGGCCATTGAGCACTTCCAGGGTGCGCGCATAGCCATCCGCGCCCATCGAACCGGTGAGGTCCATCAACGCCGAGGTGGTGCCCTTCTCGCGGCCAGTGCTGAAAGTGGCCTCGTAATCCCAGCCCTTGGCGAAGGGCAGCTTGCCATTGATACCGATATGAGCATCGGTATTGGTCTGCTTCTGGTCCTCGCTCAGGTTCATGCCGTTGAACTCGCGCTCGAACGAGTAGCCCACCAGCACATCACGGCCGAAGGTGTTGTACGGATTGCTCTCCGGGATATAGGCGTTATAGCCGTCCTCGAAGATACCGAAGTCGAACAGCGTCGGCCGCCAGTTTTCCTTGTTGATCTGGCGCACATGGCTGATGCCATAGTTCAACTCGGTGGTGGCGCCCAGGTCATGCACACCGCTGATGCGCGCATAGGTGTTTTCGACCTTGGGACCGATGCGGCTGCGCTCATAGGTGGACGGCGCGGTGGCCGGGTCGTACGGCAACAGGCTGCCCGGATCCAGTGCGCTGCCATCCTGGCCAGCGGGGATCACGCCGATCACCTCGCCCATGAAGTGGTAGCCGATGCCCCAGTCTTCGGATTCATAGACCACGCCCGGCTGGCCCTTGTTGCGGGTACGACCATTGATGCCGCCACGGTCGCTGAAGTCACCCCGCCCGTTCGGGCCCGAGTGGATCAGGCTGTTCACATCGGCCGGCAGGCTGCGCTCACGGCCCACCGCAGTGGTCACGTGACCGCTGCCGTAGCCGAAGGTATGCGCCAGGTCCAGGCGCGAGACATCAGCGCCGGTGCTGGAGTTCTCATGACGCGCCTGCGCGGTGGTGCCGTCATAGGATTTCTTCAGCACGATGTTGATCACACCGGCGACCGCATCGGAGCCGTAGATGGCGCTGGCACCATCGCTGAGCACCTCGATGCGCTCGATCTGCGACACCGGGATGGAAGAGATATCGGTATAGGCGCCCTGCGCCTGCGCCGAGCCGCTGCGGCGGCGGCCATCTACCAGGATCAGCGTTGAACGGCTGCCCAGGCCACGCAGGTTGGCACCGGACGAACCCAGCCCGGACACACCGTCGCCATACGTACTGCCGTACTCCACCTCGCCCAGCGCGCGCGAGGCGCTGGTGCGGTTGGAGAAGTTCTGCGGCAGGTTGCGCAGCACGTCCTCGATCGAGGCGTAGCCGCGGCTTTCGATCAGCTGCGAGTCGATCACGATCAGCGGCGAGGCCGGATCGATGTTCTTCAAATAAGTGCCGGTGACATTGATGGTCTCCAGCGTTTCCGCATCGCCACCCTGCTGCACCACGTCGCCGGCGCTGTCACGTGCGCGGATGGCCACAGTCTTGGCATTGACGAAGGCATGCACATAGCCGGTAGGTGCCAGCAGCTGCCGCAAGGCGCTGTCGGCATCAAGCGTGCCGTTGATCGCAGCGCTGCGCACGCTGCCACCGGCATCGCCGGCATAGACCACCTGCAGGCCGCTCTGCTCGGCGAATGCTTCCAGTGCCGATGCCAACGGCTGCGCCGGGACATCGAACGGAAACACCGCTGCCTGCGTCGCCTGCACGGCCCCCTGTGCCGACTGCGCCGATGCAACATTGCCGGTGCCAAGCAGCAGCGCTACCGCCACTGCCGTCACCAACGTGTTTTTGTGAAGAATGATGCTGGACCCCATGGATAATTCGCCCCCGAAAGACATCGAATGGTTGCCGACGCAACCGGTGCCGCCTGCTGGCGAAACCGGCCTCTTGTTACATCCGTGTGTCCGAGTGGGCGAAAAGGGTACTCATTGGAAGAATAATTTTTCCAACAACGCGGCAACACCTATTGGCTGCTGCGTCCGTCGATGACATTACGATCGGGCTGGCGGCTGACCCGCAGCTGCGAGCAGCATTCCAGGAACTGCAGGAAGGAATCGGCATCGTCGGCATAGAACACGCCGCTGTAGCGCTGCTCGCGGACCAACGGATCGGTGACCACGATGGGGCGCGGGTTGTAGCGATTGAACTCGCTGATGATGTCGGCCAGTGTGTCGTTGCGGAAACTCAACCGGCGCTTGCCATCGGCGGGTTCGTTCGGCACCTCCAATGGCATCCGCAGCATGGCCTGCTGGCCCTGCGGGATGCGCGCCTGCTCACCGGCGGACAACGCCGCTGGGCGGCCCAATGACTCCACCTTGGCCTTGCCCGCTTCCAGCGTGGCGGCGTCATCGCGCCACAGCGATTCCAGCCAGTTGCCGGTGGCGGTGACCTTCACCTTGCCCTCGCTGACCGCCACCAGCGTGCCCGACGGCAAGCGGTTGACGGTGAAGCGCGTACCCACCGCCTGCACGATGTTGTCACCAGCATGCACCCGGAACGGACGGCTGCTGTCATGGGCCACATCAAACGTGGCTTCGCCGTCACGCAGCTCGATGTCACGCACCCCGGCGCTGAAGCGCACGGCAATGTAGGAGGCCGGCGCCAGGGTCACCATCGAGCCATCGGCCAGGGCGATGCTGCGCTGCTCGCCCACCGCGCTGGCGTACTGGTAAACCGGCACTTCCGGCTGCAGCAGCTTCCAACTGCCCAGCAGCACCGCGCAGGCGGCAACACCGGCAGCAAGCGCCCAGCCGAAGCGGCGCCGACGACCACGCGCCACCGTCGCGGCCGGTGCCGGGCGGGCGGCCGGTGCCAATACCGGTGCATCGTGCAGCGCCACCACATTGTCCTGCGCCTGGGCCTGCGCCAGCACCGCGTCCAGGTCAAACGCCTGCAGCGCCGCACTGGCAGCCAGCTCGCGCTCCACCAACTGCGCCATCAACAGTTCTTCCAGGTGCAGCGGCGAGCGCGCCACCCAGGCCGCAAAGCCACTGCGGTCGGCGTCCGTGGGCGTCCCACCCATGACCTGCAGCCACTCGGCGGCCTCGCGTGCGGCGCGCTCCCGGCTCTGTTGCGGCGATGTGCGATAGATATTCATGCGTTCACCCGCCTTGCCCGGGGCAAGGTCCACATCCTGTTCATCGTTCCAAGCTCGCGCGTACATGCGCCAGCGCTTCAACACTGTATTTCTTCACCGTATGCACGCTCAGCCCCAGCCGTTGGGCTATCTGCGCATGGCTCAGGCCTTCACGCCGCTCCAGCAGCAGCACCGCAAGGCGGTTGGGCGGCAGTTGCGCCAGCGCATCCCCCACCTGCCGTTCGAAGAACCCACCGCCTTCGCTGAACGCTGCCGGCCCAGGGTTCTCGGCCACCGCCTCGACCACGGTCGAGTCGTAGACCATGCGCCCCTGCCGCTGGCGCATGTTGAACTCGCTGGCCACATGCGCGGCGATGCCATAGATGTAGGCCAGCGGATTGCGCACGGTTTCGATGTTCTGCACCCGCAGCAGGCGCAGGTAGACCTCCTGCACCAGGTCCCCCAGGTCCTGGGCCTCGGCCACCCGTCGACGCAGGAAGCGATGCAGCTCGGCGCTGTAGTCATGGACCGCGCGGGCCGCGAACTCGCGGCCGGGCTGTTCCTGTTCAGCCGGCGCCATCACCGCCTCCACGCCAGCGCCTGCGGCACCGGCCTCTCCCGCTTGTCATCTGCAGCTCCCAATGGCGGGGGCGACAGGCGCGGCGCCCCCTTGACCATGCAGTGCGTGGCAAGGGGCGATTTGGGTACTCCGGGCGTCCAATTCGTTCAGCCAATCATCATATTGGCGGCCAGCTTAGCGGGGCCGGGCGTCCGGCGGCGGCCCGGCCTGGCACTGGAAAAGCAAAAGCCCGGCGCTGGGCCGGGCTTCGAGCAACGTCGGGGGAGAGAGGACCGGGCTGCTGGAGGTGATTATCCGTAGTCCCGGTTACGCTCCTGTGACAGAACTCATTCCACCGTCACACTCTTGGCCAGATTACGCGGCTTGTCCACGTCGGTGCCGCGGGCCAGCGCTGTGTGGTAGGCCAGCATCTGTACCGGGATGGTGTGCACGATGGGGCTGAGCACGCCGGCATGGCGCGGGGTGCGGATCACGTGCACGCCCTCGGAGGCGTTGAAGTTGCTGTCCTGGTCGGTGAACACGAACAGCTCGCCGCCGCGCGCACGCACTTCCTGCATGTTGGATTTCACCTTCTCCAGCAGGCTGTCGTTGGGGGCGATGACCACCACCGGCATCTCTGCGTCCACCAGCGCCAACGGGCCATGCTTGAGCTCGCCTGCCGGGTAGGCCTCGGCGTGGATATAGGAGATTTCCTTGAGCTTGAGCGCGCCTTCCAGCGCGATCGGGTAGTGCAGGCCACGGCCCAGGAACAAGGCATTGGACTTGCTGGCGAAACGCTCGGCCCAGGCGGCGATCTGCGGCTCCAGGTTCAGCGCGTGCTGCACGCTGCCCGGCAGGTGCCGCAGCTGCTCCAGGAAGTCCGCCTCCTGCGCGGCATCGACCTTGCCATGCAGCTT